>JBJHDE010000088.1:0-12596 GCA_050486385.1 Planctomycetales bacterium
CTGTAGGAAGGGGGTTTCGTTCGCTGTGCCGCGGAGGAATCAGGAGTTTGCGAGCTTCCCAACAACTCAACGCAACAACCGCCCGGCACGCGATGCAGCGTACCGGGCGGTTGTGAGTTTTACCGCGGAGTGTTCGCCGTGAGGCGTGCGATCCGCTGGACGTGTGGTGCGGTGATCGATTTCGGATCAGTAGGTCACGATCAGGTCCATGGCCCAGATCGAACCGCCCACGACGGCATCGTTCGGCAGCAGGAGGCCGCCGAAGGTGTCGCCCCATTGGTAACGATACTCGGGACGCAGCACGACATTCGAGTGCGGTCGCACGTTGACGCCGGCCGTCCACTGATACAGGTTGCCCGACACGTCGACCGGTCCGCCATCGGCATTGATGTTGAACCATTCGGCCCGCGAGCCCACCGACACGCAGCCGTTGATCTCGTAGAAGCTATAGAAGTTCATCGAGAAGAAATCCAGGTCGACACCCGCGAAGTCGGTATGCAGGTAGTCGGTCTGCGCGACGAACGACAGCCGCTCGGTGACATCGAAGATGCCAAAGATCGAGTGCTGGTAGCCGTCGCCCAGGAAGCCGAAGTCACCGATCGTCGTCAGGTAGCTCAGCGACACGTTGTCGGTCAGCCGGGCGTTGAATCCACCCAGGAAGTTGCTGCCGCGATTGAATTGATCGCTGTACTGCGAGAAGCCGGTGTCCCAGCCGGCGGTCCAACCACCGAGGACTTCGAGATTGTCGCCCGCACGCCAGGTGGCCAGGGCCCCGGTGTGGGTGAACGGTTCGATGATCGCCCGGGTGAACGAGCGGCTGTAGAAAAAGTTCTGCGGCGACTGGGCCCGCTCGAAACCGATGGGCGAGATGAAGTGACCCAGGATCACCGACAATTCGCCAATTCCCACTTCACCATAAAGCTGGGGCAGGGCCCAACCCATGTTGTTGCCAAACGACCAGGAGTTGTCCCAGCGATTGCCACCAGGGCCGGGATCGCCGAACGACTGCAAGAAGTTGGCGTCGTAGCCGTAAATGAAGTCGGCGCGGCCACCCAAGCGAATGCCGTTGTCAAACTCGTGCCGATAGTCGAACCACATCCACTGTTGATGCAGTCGGATGCTGTCGGGGTGGGCGTTAAATAGGCCGTCCGAACTGGTGTGATAACCCAGTTGGGTCCAGCCACCGACCGTGAGGTTCGGCTGGTAGCATTCGCCGTGCAAGCGGGCGGTCAGCTCGTCCCACAGGCTCAGCGGATCGCCGTGGTCGCAGAAGCCACCACAGCTTGGGGCACAACCGGGGGTGTAACACCCGGCGGTCTCGCAACAGGCTCCGCCGGCGTGGGTCGCTACGGCACCGGAGGCCGCGGCCTCTTCACCATAGCTGACCCGTTCCACCTGGGAGGCAGAACCCGGGGCCTGTTGTGTGTAAAGATCGTACTGTTGGGCCGAAGCCTGTTGGACACTCACACCGAGTGCCAAGGCAACGGCCACCATCCATGGGCTGTGTTGCATGGTTCAACGCTCCTGTGCGGGAAACACTTCAAAAGTGCAGCCCGGTGACAGCGCGCAACACCACGACGAAACTCTCTCGTTGTCTCCTGAAACTCACACAATCGGAGAGTTCGGGAGTTCTAATCGTGCAAGTCCACGGAGACGAGGGGTGCGAGGAGTTTCCTGCCCAACTCGGAATGTCCCGAGCCACGTTCGATGGTCATGAAACGTGCCAGGCAGTTTGGGGTTGTGCGCGCTGTCGGCAAACGTGTCATCGGGTTTGCCTAGGGCCACTAGTTCTTGCTATCGGCCCCGCAGACTGGCGAGCCTCAATCAAGATGAGAAGATCGACTATTTCCATGAAGAAAGGATGAGCGTCCGGCCGTCGGACTCCCCAGACCGACGGGACCGCGCCCGCCCACTCAAGCACCCGTTCCAGAAAAGAGGGCTTCCGCGAACTCTTCGGCGTTAAAGATTTCCAGGTCGTCGGCCGACTCGCCGGTGCCCACGTATTTGACGGGCAGGTTCATTTGCTGCCGAATGGCGACCACGATGCCGCCCTTGGCCGTGCCATCCAATTTGGAAAGCACCAGGCCGGTGCAGTCGATGGCCTCGCTGAACTTCATCGCCTGGCTGAGCCCGTTTTGCCCGGTGGTCGCATCCAGCACCAACAGCGTCTCGTGCGGCGCCTCGGCAATTTGCCGGGTGATGACCCGCCGGATTTTGGACAATTCGTTCATCAAGTTGGTTTGGGTCTGCAAGCGGCCGGCGGTGTCGATGATCGCCACATCGGCCCCCAACTCGCGGGCCCGTTCGACGGTTCGGTGGGCCACGCTGGCCGGGTCGCTGCCGGTGGCGGCCGAGACGATTTCGCAATCCAGGCGACCGGCCCAGATGGTGAGCTGCTCGACCGCGGCCGCTCGGAAGGTGTCGCCAGCACCCAGCACAACGGTGCGGCCTTGCTTGCGGAACATGTTGGCCAGCTTGGCGATGCTGGTTGTCTTGCCGCTGCCATTCACCCCCGCCACCAGGATGACCGTCGGCGGCGTTTCGGCCAACTCGACGGGGTGCTCCGACTGAGCCATCAGCTCGCGGATGGTCTGCTTGACCACCGGCAGCACTTCCTCCATGTGGACCACCCGACCCCGAAACTGCGACTGAATCGTGTCGACGATGCCCCGGGCGGGACGGATCCCCATGTCGGTCCGCAGCAGCAGGGCGGTCAGCTCGTCCAGAAACTCGTCATCGACCAGGCGGCCTTCCTTGCGGAACAGGTCGCGGATGTCGGTATTCAGGACGTCGCGGGTCTTTTTGATGGCCCGCTTGAAGGCGTCGAACAAGCCCATGGTGCGTTCAGGGCGCCTGGCGCTCTGCGTCGAGTGGGGGTGCTGGGCAAAAACTCAGGTCGGTTCGGGCGGGGTGTCGCCCGGCTCCTCGCGGATCAGCCGGTCCAGGATTCCGTTGACGAACTGCGAACTTTGGCTGGTCCCGTATCGCTTGGCCAATTCGACGGCCTCGTTGATGACCACCCGTGGGGGCGTATCAGTGTGCAGCAGTTCGTAGGCCCCCAGTCGCAGGATGTTGCGGTCGGTGGCCGACATCCGCGCGAGGCTCCAATTGGCAGTGACCTCGACAAGCCGTTGATCGATGGCTTGGCGCTCGCGACGGACGCCGGCGACCAGTTCGCGGCAGAACTGCACCAGTTCTTCGTCGGCACGCAGGCGTCCGACCAGAAACGCATCGGCCCGGCCGGGGCTGTGACCGGGATTCAGGTCATCCTGAAACAGGATTTGGAGGGCAACTTCGCGTCCGCGACTTCGTCGGGTCATCAGATGTCCGTAGGGGAACTCCTGGCTGGGTGCGAGGCCCCAACATCCGCGCAGCAATCGGGCGACTCCGTGGGCCGTGGTCGGGCGATTGCGACCGCTGGGGCGATTGGCCAACCTGGGGAATCGGGCCAGCGGTGGGGGCTCCTCTCGCTACAGTACCTGAGACTCACCAGCGGGCAAGGGGCCTGTTGTTCGCACCGGGGTTTTGCGCTAGACTCAAAGAACGCTTGGGAGCAAGGGCTCCCAGAATGCATTGCCCCATCTGGCTGGTCAGCCACGAGGATATGTCCCGATGCGTGCCGGTGTTTCACGATATTTGACAGTCCTGTTGTCGGCGAGTCTGAGCCTCGCCCTGGTGGTAAGTCTCGGATGTACCAAAGGTGGGGGCACCCGAGGTGGGCAGTCCTTTTCCGCCCGAATCGAGGCCGCCAAGTCCGAACCCGATGCCGAGGTGCGGGCCGCCCAGTTGGCGGCCATCGGCGTCGAGCAATCGGGTGCCAGCGAGCCCTACGAAGCCAAGCAGACCTTGAAACTGGCCGTCCAAGCCGCCGCCAAGATCGAGCGGCCCGTCCAACGAGCCCGCATGCTGGCCCAAGTCGCCAAGGATCAGGTGAAGGTCAACGACCGCTTGGACGCTCAGCGGACGCTCAAGTTGGCCCTGGACGCGGTCGAAGAGGTCGAAGGGGCCGAGGATCAGGCGGGGATCCTGGCCGACACCGCCATCGCCCAGGCTGGCATTGGCGCTCCCAAAGACGCCGAGCAGACCCTGAAGCGGGCCCTGGAACTGGCCCAAAGTGTCGACCAGCCCCAAGATCGCATGATCGTGCTTTCCCGCGTTGGGGGGGCTCAGGCCCAGATCGAACAAGAAAGCGAAGCCCGGACCACCCTGCTGGCCGCCGGCGCACTGGCCGAGAGCATCGACGACTTGCAGATCCGAGGACAACGGCTCGCCGTGCTGGCTGCCAGTTGGCGGAGGTTTGACACCGAGAAGTCCGACGAGATTTTTGCCGAAGCCGTTAGCGCCGTCGAGTCGATCGAGAATCCGGTGCCTCGCGCCTACGGGTTCATCCAGGTCGGCACCCAGATGCATCAGGCCGGTATCGCCGGAAAGGCGCGGGGCATGTTCGACCGCGCCAACAACACCGCCCGCGAAGTCACCTCGGCCGCCGAGCAGCGGGCGATCTTCGACGAAGTCGAGCGGACGCAGAAGGCGCTCCGCGGGTGATCGCCAGGACCGCCGGGATTGCGAGACCACTCGGCCAATCGAAAGCCCCCGCGTGGGGCGATCGGTGGGCGGCGAGCGCTTTGATGACGGATTTTCGCCAAGCCACGGATCGGGCTCAGCCCAAGTGAGGCTTCATGGTTCGCGCGGTGGATGCTCGCCGAAGGGGCCGCCCAGCAGTGCTTTGCCACCTGCTGGGCTTGGCGTTGGCCGGATCGATCGCACTGGCGGGCTGCCGGCCGTCGACCCCGGAAACCCCACCGGTCGAGCCCTCGCACCAGGACCCCGCCGATCCCGCCCCGGCGGATCCCAGAACGCCGCCGGCCGACCGCAACACGCCGCGATTGCCCTCGCAGGGGCCGCCGGGCACCTCGACTTTGCCGTCGCAGTCTCAGGATCCCGACCCGCCGGCCCCGATCGCCAAGCCGGCTCAACCGCCTTGGTCTGCCGCGGGCGTGGTCCACTTGGCCGAGCGTGGCAGCGATCTGGCCATCTCGCGGGACGGCCGACACGCCTTCGTGGCCGCCGGCCGCGGCATCACGATTGTTCAGGCCGACAACTGGCAGGTCGTCGGCACCCTGACGGCCCCTTGGCCACTGTCGCGGGTGGCGGTCTCGGCCGATGGTCGCACGTTGGCCGCCACGCCGGTCTTGCTGGGGCGACAGTCACCGCTGCTGGTCTGGGATGACTGGACCGAGGCCGGCGAGCCCCGGCAGTTGGCCGGCCACACCGATGTGATCACCTGCGTGGCCTTCGGTCCGCCGGCCAATCCGATTTTGGTGACCGGTTCCATGGATCGCACCCTGCGATTGTGGGACCTGCCCAACAACCGCAGCCAGTCGATTCCGCACGAACGCGAGCAGGTCACCGAGCTGGCCTTCGCTCCCAACGGCCGGATGCTGGCCACGGGGTCGATTCCCGGGGCATTGATGTTGTGGGACCTCACCGCCCAGGGCTCACCCCGACGATTTGTTGGGCATAGCAACGCCATCAACACCCTGGCTTTCTCGGCCGATGGTCGCCTGCTGGCTTCCAGCGGTTACGACGATACCCAGGTCCAGTTGCCCGGCACCATCATGATCTGGCGGACCTCCAACGGCGAGCGTCTGCACAACCTGTTTGGCCACACCAAGGTCGTGACCTCGTTGGCCTTCTCGGGCGATGGCCGTTGGCTGGCCAGTGGCTCGGGCGACACGACGATCCGCATGTGGCGACTTCAGGACGACGAGCTTTCCGATACATCGGCCCTACGCGGGCACGAGGGCTATGTGAACGCCCTGGCCTTTGGGCCCGAGGGCCGTTGGCTGGCCAGTCTCGGTGAAGACGCCACGTTGCGTCGTTGGAATCCCGACGACACGACACCCTGACGCTTTGTCGGGGCAGCGATTACTCGGGCTCACTTTCGGCGGGCTCCGACGACCAGGGATTGGTCCAGTCGCCCCAGCGCTCCAGATAGGCCGCCAGGGCGGCGTCCTGGGGCGCCCGCTCTTCGAGAAACTGCTTGACTTCGCTGACGATTGTGTGCTCGTCTTCGAGGGTGAGTTCCCCGATCAGCACGCGGCTTCTTAGGAAGACAAAGTACGTATCGAGCGTGTCGCACTTGCAGTAGTCGTTGATCTGGTCCAGCCGGCCATCGTCAAACAAATCCTGCACCATAAAGCCCTGCACGTCCATCTTGCCGGGCTTGCCCAGCCAGTTGGCGGCCAGGTGCAATCCGCCTGTGAACTTGGTGGCCCCAAAGTTGGTCAGCAGGTCCTGCAAATCCACATGCGAGCGGATGTTGTACCGGTTACGCGACTGGTCCCAACTGCGGGCCTCGGAGTTGAACCAGCGTGGCACGCTGATACCAAACCGAAAGGCGCACTGTTCCATCACCGGAAGGTCGAACCCCCGGCCATTGAACGACACCCACGTCGGTTGGCGGTACAGCTCCCAGCCGCGCCAGAAATGCTCGGTGATGACATGCGGGCGATGCCGCGGCACGTCAAGCGTCACCAGGTCAATCAGGCGAAAGTCGGCGGCCACCTTGGCCACCGCCACCGAGACCGGCAGATGAAACGTCTGGGGGATGAAGTCGTTGCCAAAGCGTTCCATCAATTCTGCGCGATACCGGCTCACCGCGGCGCGTCCGTCCAGCCGCTCGTTGGCATAACGAATCCGGGCGATCAACTCGCCATCGGCGACCGTTTCAATATCAAACACCAGGTACCGCACGCCATCGTTCACAATGCGACTCTCGGTGTCAGAGGGGGAAACTTCTGGTTCTTGCAAAAGTTTAGGAACGGCATTTGTGGCACTGGTGGCTTGTCCACCAGTGATTGATAACGCCTGCTATTGTTCGACTGATGTCCACGTAACCCATCGAACAGCAGCAACCTAGTCGGCACTGTCCGACTGAGCCACACACTGGTGGACAAGCCACCAGTGCCACGAATTTCCTTTGCAGTGTTACGTAGGGATCAGCAAGACCCATCCGCCACGAATGACCAGCCTGCCCGGCGCGTGTGGCGATCGATCGCCGGTTCAAACGGTCCACGATTCGCGGCTCAGCGCCAAACGCAAGGGGCCCAGATAGTCGGCATAGTTCCGCCAGCGGCCGACGCTCCGGCTGTGGATGGGTTGCCGGACCTGCCAACTGCTGGCCGTGGCCACGCTGCGCTGCGTGCGATGCGGGGCCAGGCAGACATCATCCCACGCCAGCTTGGCATGGTCAACAAGCCGGCGGGTCTCGTCCTCGGGGCGGGCCACCAGCCGCTCGTAGGCCACCTCGCAGATCCGCCCGGGAAACACCCGATGCCAATGATCCATCAGCCGTTCATACAGCCGATAGTAGATCCCTAAGTGAACCAACGAGAACGAATAATCGTGGCCGCTGACGAAATTCTGAAAATAACAACTCAGGCAAGTGTCCAGCGGATCGCGGCGGCAGTGAATGATGCGGGCGTTGGGAAACATCAACAGGATGAGTCCCAGGTGTTCGAAATTGCCCGGCAGTTTGTCGACAAACCGTGGATGGGCGTCGTCCAGCGTTTTGACGCGGTTCAAGTAGCCCTGGGCCACCGCCGCCAGGTTCACGGTGAGTTTTGTCAGGCACTCGGGATATTCGGTCTTGGGCTGCGAATAATTCGCAAGCGCTCGCGAGATGGACGGGATATCCGGTAGCTCGCCCGCGCCGAAGACCTCGGGGTGACTGGCCAGAATCTGTTCGACCAACGAGGTTCCACTGCGGGGCATGCCGACGACGAAGATCGGTTGCTCGACGGTGTTGCCTTGCCCGTTGAGTCGCTCGATGGTCGCGGCCGAGAAGAACTCGATCTTGCGGTGGAAGTGCCCCAGCAGCCGGTTCGGATCGACCGTGACCGTGTGGCAGGCGTTCGCGAGCTGGATGTGGTAGAAGGCTTCTTCATACCGCCCGGCATCGTCCAGGACCTTGCCTGCGGCAAAGTGCAGGTGAGCCTGATCGGCCATCGACAGGCCTCGATTGGCCAACACCCGCCGGACCTCGGGGACCAGCTCCTCGGCGTCGGGATAGCGTCGGAGTTCGGCCAGGTACTGATACGCGCGGACAAAGGCCGGATCGGTTTTCAGGGCCCTGCGGCACAGCTTTTCGGCTTCGGCAAAGCGGCCCACGCTCCGGAGCGCCACGCTTTCGTTGGCCAGGCTCTCGGCGGTGGGCTGCCGCGCGTTGAAGGCCGCGAACAACGGCAAGGCCTCGTCAAAGCGACCACGCCGGGCATGCACGGCGGCCAGCAGGTGAATGGCATCCAGGTTGTCGGGCGTTTGCTCCAGCAATTGCCGGCATACGGCTTCGGCCTGGGGGAGCTGGCCGGCATCAAACAGCCGTTTGGCTTCAGAGATCAGCGGGATCATAAAGCAACTTCAGGCGAGGGCCTCCCCGGGTGGACTGTCCACCTGCCGCCAGCACGGCGGGATTCCCTCGCCAGGTGTGCTCCGTGGGAGTGATCGGCGGACGATTCACGGTCCCGGAACCGAATCACCCTCGACCACGGGTGGCGTCTCGCGGGGCATAGGAGCGGGATTGTCCGGAATCTCGACTTTGTTCGATGCCGAGCATCCGGTCAAGGCGACCAACAAGCCAATGCCGCGGACCCACGCCCACGGCGAACGCTGGGCCCGGGCCCCCGCAGTGGGCTGCCCCGTCGCGGCGGGCTGATCAATTGAAGTAGTCTTCGCTACTGACAAGGTCGCCATCATTCATGCCACTCAATCGTAAAAGGACAACCTCGCCGGGCGGAGCCGGAAAGCTGGCGGGCAACGTGTTGCGGATGCTCTTGCTCAACGCATGCACCGAGCCATCAGCAAAGGAAAAATGGATGATCCCCGTGTGCTTGCTGCTAAACGCACTGTAGCGATGCTCGCTGACGTGCGAGCGTCCGTCGTTGGTAAACACAATCGGCAGGCAGCCGCTGCCAATCCAACTGTGCGAGAACGCCCGGGTGTTGATGCCGTGATGGTCGCTGAGTTCGCCGCCGACGCTTTCGCCCATGAACAAGGTCTGGCTCAACCCGTCGCGAATATGCGACATACGGGTCTTCGAGCGATTAAAGAAGGGGCCACGGTATTGGGCGGCCAGGGGGTGGGGGCTGGCCGGATCGCCCATGAAGCCGGCGCTGCCCACGTAGTTGCTACGGCCGACGTGCTCGCCGCCATCGCCGATGGGCACAATCTGGGGGAACAGCCGATGCGTCGCCCCGTCGTACCAGGCGTGCAACGTGGCAATCGTGCCCACGGTGTTTTCCTCGGGCGTATCGCTCGGGCACACAAACACACTGAGCTTGGCCTGGCTCATCTCCCAGGCCGACTGATTGGTCCACCATGGCGGTGCAAAGCGGTCGACGCTCCGCTCCATGATGATGCGATCCGACACGGCCGAGAGTTCCAGCTCGTGCAGAATGAAGGTCATCAGGCCCAGGCTCTGATCCTCGGCCGGCAGAGCCTTGACGGGACGGCTGCCCAGGTAGCCGGTGGGCAGATGGCGGTGGTTGGCCTCGAAGTTGAGCGCTGCCAGAGTGATTTGACGCAACTGATTGGCACACTGCACTTTGCGTGCTGTCGATCGCACGCTGTTGACCGCCGGCAACAGCAGACTCATGAGGATGCCAATGATGGTGATCACCACCAGCAACTCGATGAGTGTGAATCCTCGGGAGCGGATGGAGCGCATGCCTGCCCCTCCTGCCGGGTGATTGGCGTGCCGTCACGTTGGCCTTCTGCTTTCCGTTGTAGGAGGCCGGGCAGGAGTCCGCAACAATTTTCCGAGGAACCCCGTGGGGGCCCACCCAACCGAGCCGATTGTTTGGTCCCACGGGGAACCGCACGGGGTCATTTCTGCTGAAACAGGTCGCTCTGAACGACCAGGTGGATCAGGTCGCGCATGGCGTAGTCGGTCGTCGACCAAGCGTCGAGCAACCGCTCGATCTCGGCACGGTCGGCAAAGCGGATCTCGGCCCCCGTGGCGTAGATCGCGAATCGTTCAAGCAGATTCCGCGCCAGGTGGCGTTCGTATCCCGTCGCCCGCAGGGCCGTGCGAAAGCTCGCCAAATCGTCGAAGGCGGTGCCCTCGGGCGTACTGCCCGCGGTGTCGACCGTTGGCCCTTCGAGCCAGCGGGCTCGTCGGGTGTTGGGGTAGGTCAGCTCGACCCGGTCGCCGGTCTCGGTCGAACGGTAACGCTGGCGGGCCTGGCCAATCGGATCGAAGCCTTCCAGCGCGAAGCCGGGGGGATCAATCACGCGGTGGCAACTGGCACACGATGCGTGATCGCGATGCTTGGCCAAAATCTCGCGGATGGTCACCGCCCCGCGGACATCGGGCTCGACGCCCGAGATGTTGGGCGGTGGCGGGGCAGGATGAATGCCCAGCAAGCGTTCGAGCACGAACACGCCGCGTCGGACCGGGGTTGTCGAAGTGCCATCGGCGCTGACTTTCAGCAAACTCGCCTGGGCCAGCAGTCCGCCACGGGGCGAGTCTTGGGGCAACGCGACACGTTGGCAATCGGCCCCGACGACGCCCTCGATCCCATACAACTCGGCCACACCCTGATTGAGCATGGCCCAGTCCGACTCGATGAATTCCCAAGCCGGTCGGTTGTCGGCAATCATCTTGGCGACATACGCCCGGGTCTCGGCCACCATCAGGTCCGCCAGAAAGGGCCGGAACTCGGGGTACAGCATCTTGTCGGGCGTGGTGGCGTCGATTTCGTCCAGGGCGAGCCACTGATCGGTGAAGTCGCCCACGAACCGGGCAAACCGCGGATCGTCGATCATCCGCTCGGTGTGTTGTCGCAGGCCATCAGGTTGCGTCAGGTTGCCGGCATCGGCGGCGTCCAGCAAGGTGTCGTCCGGTGTGGAATTCCACAGAAAGTAACTTAGCCGGGTGGCCAGAGCGTGGTCGTTCAGCGGACCCGGGTGTTCCATGCGGTAGAGAAACGGCACCGAGCACAGAATCGCCTGATAGGCGTGCCGCATGGCGTTTTCAAAACAATCGTCGGCTGCCAGGCGCGTCTCGACCATGGCCAGATAGTGGGCCAGGTCATCCTCGGTGCTCGCCCCTCGATACGCCCGGCGGAGGAAGGCGCTCAGCAGGCGCTCGGCATCTTCGCGGGGGTTCTGGGTGGTGGGCGTGAAGGGCCCATGGTCGCGGTGGTTCTCGGCGGCGTGCAACGGGATCTCGCGATTGCCCACGGGAAAGCGGGGAATCTTGGGCAGTAGGAAGCTGTGATCCGGGAACTTGTTTCGAGGCGGCAGCCGTTTGCCTGACTCCGACGAAAGTGGTTCGAGCGGCAGTTCGCCAAACAGCCGGCGATGGCTTTCCGGGGGCCAGGTGTCGAAAAGTGGTCCCTCGATCTCGATCCAATCCAGGGCGATGCCGGGACCGGTGTAGCCTTGGCCCTTGTCCTTGTACTCCGAGACCCGCACCGGATACAGCGACGAGGCCGTCCAACCGAAGCGATCGCCTTCGCTGAGGAAGACTTCGAACTCGGTGATGGTGTTCTTCATCGGCAAGGCGTCGCAGTAGTGCAGCACCCGCTCGCCCAGATCGTTTTTGAGCTGTAGGGCCGCAATTTGCGGCTGATCGGTCGGTTTGATGACGCCCTTGTCGTAGAGAAAGCTCCAGTGCGATGCGCGAATCCGGTAGCGACCGGGCAGGGTCGTTCCCAGCCGCAGCGTAGGATCGTAGCCGTCGGCGTTGCGGAGAATCCCGACCGAACGTGGCGCTTCGAAAAAGTCGGACGTGACCCAGTGCTCACGGGTTTCCTTAGGCAGATCCACCTTGGGCAGCGGCACCCGCGGATCGCGCTGCTTGTCAGCGGTGATCAGATGGGCGTCGCCATTGTACATGCCGTGGGTCAGGCCGTGGTGTTCCTGGGCGCCGCTGCGGTGCAGGCCGTTGGGGGGCGGTGTCGGGAAGGTGACGATGGCCCAATTCAGGGCCTGTTCGGCGGCCGCCATGTACTGGCGAATCTGCACGTAAGACAGGTCCAGGGCGTCGGCGTGCTTGACCGTCCCGTGGGCACGCCCGTCCGGCGGCAGCAGGTGGGCCAGCTCGGCGCCGGAGATGGCCAGCAAGTCGCCGACGGTGTGTTCGTACTCGCTGCGGGTCAGGCGGCGCAAGGGAGCCCGCCCGTTGTGCTGGCGATGGGCCTGATCGGCCTGGGTCAAGCGATCGGCCAGGGCCTCGACCACCGGGGCCAGTTCGGTGGCGGCGGGCCGCGGGCTGTCGGCCGGGGGCATCTCGCCGGCTTGCAGGCGATCGTGGATTCGCGTCCAACGGGCCATGCCACCGGGAACGGTCAGGTCGGTGGGCAGTTCGGCCAGGTCGAGATTGCCCTCGCGGACGGTCTCGTTGTGGCAGTCGGCACAGTACTTTTTGGCAAAGGCCACAAAGGGCTGGTCGCCCTGGGCGGTCGTCAGGCCCGTGGCCAGCAGACAGCCCAACACGGCGCAGGTCAGTCGCAGGGTCATGCGGCACCTCCCCGGAACTCCAAACCCCGCATGGTCCCGGTGCTTGAAGCAAAGCGGTCGCTCTCGATCCC
>JBJHDE010000089.1:0-7077 GCA_050486385.1 Planctomycetales bacterium
GTTGAACATCTCGGCGGTCAGCACCAGGGTGATGGCCAACGCCAGCAAGGCCCAATCGCCCCGCCCCAGCCGCAGGGCCAGACCCGCGATGACCACGCTGACGGCCGCAAACAGGTGAACGGCGAAGCTGCTCTGCCCGCGGACGCCTTCCCAACACCCGCGACCGGCGTTGGCGAACTTCCGCACCCAGGTGTGTTGGCCGCGGAATTCGTCGTCCAGGTCGGACATGGGAGCAAGTCTCGTGGGGCCAGCGAGGTCGTCAGACCCAAGGGGCGAACCAGCCTGCCGCGCCGGCGGCGGCCCTCTCAGGCCGAGGCCGGCGTGGGTGTCGAGGGCTCATCCAGCCGCATCCGCTCGTCGGTGTTGTCGGCCGAGGCCGGCAGCAGATCGATTTCGCCGAACAGGGCCGATTGCTCGGTCCGCACGCCGTAGTGCCGCACCAACTCCAGCACGGCCAGAAACATGCCCACCAGCGTGCTTTTGTGCATGCCCGGCTGAAACAACTGGCTGAAGGCCACCCGCCCCCGCTCGACCAGTAAGGCGTGAATCTGCTTCATGTAGGTTTCGATCGGGGTGTCATCGTACACAAACCGCTGGACCGGCGGCTCGTGGCGGTCGCGGGTCATGCGGCTGACCGCCGAGACCAGGTCCCACAGCTCAAGCTCGTGGATCGGCTCGTCAGCCAGATTCCGCTCGCGGGGCGGCAGGTCGTCGGCCAGTCGGGCGTGGCATTGCTGAGCCCGTCGCAATCGCTCGTCCAGCAAGGCGGCCGCGTCGCGGAAGCGTTTGTATTGCAGCAGGTGCCGCACCAAGTCCTCGCGGGCCTCGTCCTCGGGTTCCTCTTCGCCGGCGCGAGGCAGGGCCAGGCGGCTCTTGATCTCGACCAGCGTACTGGCCAGGGCCAGAAATTCGCCCACGTTGTCGACGTTGAGCTGCTCCAGGGCTTCGAGGTAGGTCAGGTATTGCTCGACGATGACCGCCAACGGCACGCTGAGGACATCGACCTCCTGCTTGCGAACCAGATAGACCAGCAGGTCCATCGGCCCGAAGTAATGGTCAATCGACACGCGATAGCTCACGATGCCTCCACCCGTCGGAAGGGGGTGCTCGGGGGTGGCGCGGGACGACGCCTTCTCGTCAATGATGACCGACCAAGCCGAATCCGGGAAGACCGGCTCGCTGGCGGCCCCGGGGTTTGAGGCGGTTGATTTCGGTGTGGGGGTCGGCACAATCGCGGCCATTCGCCCTGGTTCGCCCTCAACGATTGTTGCCATGACCGCCCGACGCATCGCCATCACCGGAGCCACACGGGGCCTGGGCCGAGCCCTGGTCGAACAATTCATTGACCAGGGCCACACCGTGTTCGGGTGCGGTCGCTCGGAGGAGCACATCGCCGGGCTGCGGCAAACCTATGGCAAGCCCCACGGCTTCTTGGTCTGCGATGTCCGCGATCCGGCCGCCGTTGCCGCCTGGGCCGATTCGGTGTTCGATGCCGGCGGTCCGCCCGATGTGCTGATCAACAACGCGGCCTTGATCAACGATCCGGCCCCCCTGTGGGAGGTGCCGCCCGAGGAGTTCGCCGATCTGCTGGCGGTCAACATCCAGGGCACGTTCCACACGATTCAGGCGTTCGTTCCCGCGATGATTCAGGCTCGGCGGGGCGTGGTGGTCAATTTTTCCAGCGGTTGGGGCCGCTCGACCTCGCCCGAGGTGGGGCCCTACTGCGCAACGAAGTACGCCATCGAGGGCCTTTCGCAGGCCCTGGCCCAGGAGTTACCCGCACCGCTGGCCGCCGTGCCGCTGAATCCCGGAGTGATTGATACCGACATGCTGCGGCAAGCCTGGGGCGATGGGGCATCCAGCTACCCCGACCCCGCCGCCTGGGCCCAGCGTGCGGCCCCCCAGATTCTCGGCTTCAGCCGCCGCGATAACGGCCAGTCGGCCAGCATTCATTGAGGGCGGCCGGTCCCGTCGGGGCCGCAAGTTCGAACCGTGGCGGGTCCGAAGGGTGGCGGATGTGGCGGAACCGCCAAGCCGCTGCGTTCAGGCGTCCTCGGGCGGATGCCCCACCGCGGGCAGAGCCACGGTGATGGTGGTTCCCTGGCCGGCGGTCGATTCAATCCGCATGGTCCCACGTTGCCGCTGCACGACTTTCCGGGCCAGAAACAGGCCCAGGCCCATGCCGCTTCCGGGTTCCTTGGTGGTGAAGAACGGGTTGCCGGCCCGCTCCAGCACGTCCGGCGGCATCCCCGATCCGCTGTCGGTGATCTGGATCGAAACGGTCGTGTCGTCGGCGGCCGCCCGCACCACGATGTCGCCTTCGTCGCCGGTGGCGTCCAGACCGTTTTTCAGCAGCCCGCGGAGGGCCTGGGCCACGCCCTGACGGGGGACCAACAGCAATCGCTTAGCCACGCTGGGATCGAGTTCCAACCGCACGCGGGCCGGGCCGGGCGAGCTGAGCCCATCGCGGGTTTCCTTGAGCAGCGCCTCGAGGCTGATCCACTCTTGGGTCTCGCCGGTCGTCTCGCCCGCATCGCTGGCCATCACGTCCAGAATGCGGCGGCAGTGATCGACCTCGTTGCGGATCAGTCGGGCGTCGCCCACGACGTCCTGGTCGGCCCCGCGGGCTTCGAGGTCGGTTTGCAGCTCCTTGGCGACAATCGCGATGGTCGAAAGCGGCGTGGCCAATTCGTGGGCGGCTCCCGCGGCCAGTGTGCCCAGGGCCTCCAGCTTGTCGCTCTCGGCTTTTTCGCGTTGGGCCCGACTGAGCTGGGCGTCGCGATGCGACAGTTCGTGGGTCACCCGGGTGATGAAGTAGACCACGAAGCCGGCGCAGGTGATCAGGGCCACGAGCAGACCTTGCTGAAACAATTGGCGTTGGTTGGCCAACAGGGTGACGTTCTCGACGGTCAACTGGCCGGCGGGCCAGGGCTCGCCCAAGGCGGGAATGCTGACATGAGCGAATCCTAGTCCCACGTAGCAGGCCACGGCCAACAGGGCCACGCTCCAGGCCCAGGGCGGTCGCAGCAGCACGCCACCCAGGGCGATGTTGACCAGGTAGAAGATGCTAAACGGGTTGCTCTGTCCCCCGGAAAAGTACAGCAAACCACTCAACAACAGAATGTCGACCACCAGCACGCAGCCCAACAACCAGTCGGCATGATAGTCGGGTTGGGCGACGCTTTGCTCCAGCAATCGCGGCACGACCCAGAACTGCAACACCAGGTTTGTCAGAAACTGCACCCCCACCAGGGTGATTAGCGGGACCAGGGGCAGTTTGATGCCCATGCCCAGGGCCACCACCAGGATGGTGATCAACTGCCCTAACCCCCCAGCCCATCGGAGTTTGACGAGCCACGAACAATTGATGCGGAGCCGCTCGGCGGCCGGCGCCACGGCCGAGGCCTCGCTGGCGTCGGAGTAGGGGGCGGTGATGACGATTTGGGGTGACATGGCTTGTGGGGTGCGAGGGAGGAACCCAGCAGATTCCGCCAGTTGAGGGGCGTGTCGTCAAGCACTGCGACGAGAAGACACGTCCGGGTCCAAGGCTTCGATGTGCTTGCCAATCCAACCGACAGTTGCGAACATTTGTCGCGGCGGTGTGCCGTACCGCCACGTCGCCATCGGCGAACCCATCGGGCCGCTTCGCTTCCACATTCGCGATGGCTCGCTTTTCGTGCAGGAGAACGTTTGTGCGTACCAGCGTCCAACTGGACCAGATCCGGCGGCTCGTCGAGGGACGGCACAGCCAGCCCTACGAAGTACTCGGTCCGCACGAAGTTGTCGAGAATGGTCGACGCTCCGTCGCCGTGCGGTCCTTCTTGCCCGAAATGGTGCAAGCCTGGGTCGCCGCCGAGGACGAACCGCCCCGACCCATGCGCCGCATCCACCCGGCCGGCCTGTACGAGGCCATCTGCCCGCCGGGCCCCAACGGGAGTTTGCCCAGCTACCAGATTCTGTTTACCGATCGTTCGGGCAATCGCTGCCAGCTTGAGGATCCCTACCGCTTTGGCCCGCAGCTCTCGGATTACGACCTGTATCTGCTGGCCGAGGGTACCCACTGGCGAAGCTTCGAGAAGATGGGGGCCCACCTGGTCACCGTCCAGGGCGTGGCCGGGGTGCGGTTTGTCGTGTGGGCGCCCAATGCCGAAGGCGTCAGCGTCGTGGGCGACTTCAACGCCTGGGACAAGCTCCGCCACCCGATGTTCAAACATCACGGTCACGGCATCTGGGAGCTGTTCGTGCCGGGCCTGCAGGCGGGCGACATCTACAAATACCACATCCGCAATGGCGACTTCTGCTGCGACAAGGCCGACCCCTACGGCTTTGGGGCCGAATTGCCGCCGCGGACGGCCAGCAAGGTGGTTGACCTCAGCAAGTACACCTGGAACGACGACGCCTGGATCAAGAAGCGGAGCCAGACCAACTGGCTTGAACAGCCGATGAGCATCTACGAGCTGCATCTCGGCTCGTGGCGACGCGATCCCAACAACCCCGACCGTTGGCTCAGCTATCGCGAACTGGGGCCGATGCTGGTCGAGTACCTCAAGCAGCAGGGCTACACCCACGTCGAGCTGCTGCCCATTTGCGAACATCCCTACACGGGAAGCTGGGGCTATCAGCCCGTGGGCCTGTACGCGGCGACCAGCCGCTATGGCGAACCCGACGACCTCCGCTGGATGATCGACCATCTGCACCAGAACGACATCGGCGTGCTGGTCGATTGGGTGCCTGGACACTTTCCCCGGGACGATCACGGATTGCGACTGTTCGACGGTACCGCGCTGTTTGAACACGCCGATCCTCGCCAGGGCGAGCATCGCGAGTGGGGCACCCTGATTTACAACTACGGCCGCTGGGAGGTGAAAAACTTCCTGCTGTCCAATGCCCTGTTCTGGCTTGAGCAATACCACATCGATGGGCTGCGGGTCGATGCCGTGGCCAGCATGCTGTATCTGGATTACTCGCGCGAGGGCGACGACTGGATCCCCAACCGCTTTGGCGGTCGCGAGAACCTGGAGGCTATCGAGTTTCTGAAGCAGTTCAACGTCGAGGTCCACGCCCAGTTTCCTGGGGCAATTACCATCGCCGAGGAGTCCACCGCCTGGCAAGGTGTCAGTCGGCCAACCTACGTGGGCGGCCTGGGTTTCACCTTCAAGTGGAACATGGGCTGGATGAATGACACGCTGGAGTACTTCCACAAGGAGCCGGTGTTCCGGAAGTACCATCACGGCGAATTGACGTTCAGCATGATCTACGCCTTCCACGAGAACTTCGTCCTGCCGCTGTCGCACGACGAAGTGGTCCACGGCAAGGGCGCCTTGCTCGACAAAATGCCCGGCGATCTGTGGCAGCGGTTTGCCAACCTGCGGCTGCTGTATGGCTACATGTGGACCCATCCCGGCAAGAAGCTGCTGTTCATGGGCGGCGACATTGGCCAATGGGAAGAATGGCGGGTGAACCACTCGCTGCAATGGCACCTGCTGGAATGGGACAGCCACAAGGGTCTGCAAACGTGGGTCGCCGACCTCAACCGGCTGTACGTCCAGGAGCCCGCCTTGCACCAGGTGGACTTCCACCACGAAGGCTTCGAGTGGATCGATTGCCACGACAGCGACGAGAGCGTCATCAGCTTCATCCGGCGGGCCAAGCACCGCGACGACTATCTGGTCGTGGTGGCCAACATGACCCCAGTACCGCGAGTGGCCCACCGCGTGGGCGTGCCCGAGGGCTGCTTCTACCGCGAGATCGCCAACAGCGACTCGACCCTCTACGGCGGAACCAATCTCGGTAGCGATGGTGGCCGCCAGGCCGAACCCGTGCCCTGGAACGATCGTTCCTTCAGTATGGTCGTCGGCCTGCCCCCGCTGGGCGTGGTGATCTTCAAACCCCAGCGTTGACGCGCTACCAAGCGACTCAGGCCTGCCCAGAGCGACCCAGGGCTTCTAAGCCGCGCCCCAGGAACCGGCAACGTCGTGCGTCGCGGGATCGCTATTCGTTGCGGGATCAGGGCCAACGCCCCACCCTTGCCGCCGTGCCAGAGGTGACTGGGCCCGCCCGGCTGCTAAAATTTGGCGGCCTGGACGGTGGGCGAACGGTCACTCGCTTCGCGAGCCGCCCCGGTGCCACGTGGCCGAACGGCTCGACCTTGTGCGAGCAAGCTGCCCGCCCGAATCAGACACGCCCCGGAGACATCGCCATGACTTTGGAGATCCTGAAATCGACACTCATGTGGTGTACGATCATTCACTTCGGCATTTTGTTGCTGTGGTTCGTCAGCTTCGTGGCGATGCACGACTGGTTGTTCAAGCTCCACAGCCGGTGGTTTCACATCTCGCACGAGACGTTCGATGCCATCCACTATGCCGGCATCGCGCTTTACAAGTTTGGGATCCTGCTGTTCAACCTGGTGCCGTGGCTGGCGTTGTGGCTGGTGACCAGCTCCTGATTCCTCCACATCACTTCCAACGCAATTCGTGCCAACGCAATTCGTGCCAACGCAATTCGTGCCAACGCAATTCGTGCCAACGCAATTCGTGCCAACGCAATTCGTGCCACTGGTGGCTTGTCCACCAGTGTGTGGGTCAGGTTGAAAAATGCCTGTCAAGTCGCTGCGATTCGAGGAGTTTCGGCGGGCATCAATGGAATTGTGGCTGGCGTTGTCAAACACTGGTGGACAAGCCACCAGTGGCACCCATCCTGTGGCTGGTGACAAGCTAGGCGCATGTCAAGCCGGCCGAGGTTTCGGCTGGGTCGGGGCTGGCGGCGTCTGACCTCAACTGGCTTGCGGTTCGGCGGCGTGTCCGTTGCCTGCATCGGCCGGGCAAGGGGCTTCGAAGGCCCCGACCAGTTCGGCATCCTGATCGGGCAGCACGCTCCGCAGGTCGAGTATGACCAGCTCGCCCTCGACCCGGGCCACAATCGGCCGCGGACCACGTTGCAGGTGCTCGGCCAGTTCGTCGGCGGTCCGGCCCTCGGGTGTGAGGGCGATTTTCCAGGTGGGCAGCAAGGGCTCTTTGCCCTCGGTGTTGTCCAGGCCCACGCTGCTGTGCGTCGCCACGGCCTGCCGCACCAGTC
>JBJHDE010000089.1:7087-12586 GCA_050486385.1 Planctomycetales bacterium
CGGGGCCAGCCGCTCGGCGCGATTCCGCAGATTCTCGATGCTGGTCTCCAGCAGGCGGAGCACCGGCAGCTCGCGAGCCGCCGTCGCCGGGTCGGCATGCAGGGCCAGCGTGGCCGACAGCGCCGCGGCCGTCGATTGGCTGGGCAGCGCCGCCCGGGCCCACGGATGCTGGGCGATGCGTTCGATGATGTTCCGGCGCCCCAAATTGAAGCCGCAGGCCGGGCCCCCCACCAAGCCGTGACCCTCGATCAAGACCAGGTCCACGCCCCGGGCCAACACCTCGGTGGCGCTCGGCCCCAGGTCGATGTCGGCGGCCTGCAACGGCTTGATGGGCCCGGTGGCCAGATCCTCAATCAACAGGGTCTCATGCTCGCTGGCCAGGGCCGCGAGCGAAGGGCGATCGGGGTGATCGCTGCCGGGGTTGCGTCGGCCGCCGCCCCATTCTTGCAGAATCGCCGCCACCTGCGGTCCCAGGGCCTGACGATAATCGTCCAGCCGCGTGACGTTGACGGTGCCCACCTCCATCAACTGGGTCCGCGTCGAGCGGGCGATGTCGGTCAGTCGCCAGCCGCCGGCCAGTTCGACCATTTGGCTTCGCGAGAGAATTACGCTGCGGTCGGCCGCCAGGGCCGAGAAGGTCAACAGCAAGGCGGCGGCGCGGCTGGTGGTGATCCAGGCGGCCTCGGCCCCGCTTTCGGCTGCCAAACGGAGGCTGGCTTCGGCCCAGGGTCCGCTCAGCCCGCCCGCCGCGGTGGCTGAGGCCAGGGTGTAATCGCGTTGGAGCATCGCCGAGGCGTGCCAGGCCGATTCGGCCAAGGGCGGTTCGCCCAGGCAAGGGTGCAGGATGGCCCCGGTGGCATTGATCGCCCCGCGGGCACCCACGGCATGCTGGGCCTGAATCCGCTGCACGATTTTCTCGGCGAGTTCGCCCAGGTTGGGCATCCGCCGCTCGGTGGCGGCGTGACTGACCTCGCCCCCGAATTCTTCGAGAATCGTGCGGACTTGCGTGACGACCGTACTGCGATGAAAGCGATCCATCAGCGGTTTGAGCTGGCCTTGCTCAAGCAGCGCGTTGATCGATGGCATATTGCCGAACAGACTATTCGACGGCATGACGACCCCGTGGGAAACGCGTAGCAGGACAGCGCACTCTCTTGACGTAAGCCACAATACCGGTTGCCGCACGGTTGGGCCAGTGCGTGCAACGTAGGTTGTTGTCGCCATTAGGTTTGCGCAGCGCGGGCGACACGCCGGTTGCCAGGGGCCTTGGGAACGTTGCGGCGGGGCACGGGTCAGTCGAGTTCCACGAACTCGGGCTCAATCCGCTGTGGCAGCAGGCCCGCCGCATGACCGCGGGCCAACAGTTCGGCCACGGCCTGGCGACCGCGGGGGCCGAAGTCGAGGGTCCAGTCGTTGACGTACATGCCGACAAAGCGATCGGCCTTGGCCCGATCGAGATCACGGCCCCAGGTCAGGGCGTAGTCCAGGGCCTCGGCTCGGTGTTGCAAGCCGTATTCGATGCTCTGTTTGAGCAGGCGGGTCACGTCGTGAATCACCTCGTCGCCCAGGTCCTTCCGCACGGCGTTGGCCCCCAGCGGCAGCGGCAGACCGTCGGTCTGTTGGCCCCACCACACGCCCAGGTCTTGCACAAGCCGCAAGCCTTGGTCGCCGTAGGTGAGCTGGCCTTCGTGAATCACCAGCCCGGCGTCGACGGGCTGCCCCTGGTATTCGCCCTGTTGGACGGCTTCCAGAATCTTGTCGAAGGGCACCAGCACCCAGTTGAACCCCTCGGCCCCCAGCCAAAGCTGCAAGCTGAGAAACGCCGTCGTCCGTAATCCCGGCACCGCGATGGTCCGCCCCATGAGCGACTCGCGGTCCAGCGGCTCGCGGGCGACGACCATCGGCCCATAGCCATCGCCCATGCTGGCCCCGCAAGGGCACAGCATATAGAGATCGGTCAAAAAGGCGTAGGCGTGCAGGCTGACGGCCGTCAGTTCCAGCTCGCCCCGCAGGGCCCGCTGGTTGAGGGTCTCGATATCCACCAATTCGTGGCGAAAGTCGTACCGCCCGGTGTCGACCTTGCCGTTGGTGAGGGCGTGGAACATGAAGGCGTCATCGGGGTCGGGGCTGTGGCCGACGCGGATGAGCGTGGTGGTCGGTGTGGTCACACGGGCCTCCTGGAGCCGCACGAGGTGCCTCCTCAATTGCACTACTATAGGGTGGCCCTTCCCGGTCGAACAGGCACCCCACGCCCGTCAGGCTGTCGCACGCACAGGCGTTGGGGATGGCGGAGGGAAGGCCGATCGGCACACGTCTTTGCTGGCGTGTCGGAATCGGTTGGCCCCAAGCGGCTGGGAGGGATTGTTTCTACTTGGGTTAAGCGGGCCGCTTGGCGAGCCATCGTCGCAGCGACTCTTGCGATTCCGCGGAGCCCCTGCCAGCCAGCAAGGCTTCGACGCGAATATCTTCATCGATCTGATGCCAATGGATGCCCGACCCGTCACCAATCAGCTCCCAGTCCTGCCGCTCTTCGGCCGAGGCGTGGTTCAATCGCGGATACCACATCGTCGGCACCGAGACCGTTCGACCATCGGCCAACTCGACCGTCAGGGTCTCGTCGGTCACTTGGACGCCCGTCGCCAGGGGACGCGCGATGCTCTCAGGAGAAGAACTCATTCCAGGACTCGGCACGCTTGGGGTCAGCCCGCCAAGACACCAAGGGAGTCAAAAGAGCCCGCACACTCTTGGCGCTCTTGGCGTTTTCGCGGTGGAACGGGCTTTCATCTCCAAGTCCGCTTCAAACCGGCCAGGCACGGGCGAACCATCCGCCCGTGCCTCGCAGCCTGTTCCCCCATTTCGCGCCGGCATCACGAGGGCCAAGCGTTTTTCCATTCCGCCCGCCCTCACGATCCGTGCGCGTTCACTCGCTGGCGGCGGGTTGGATGCTTTCGATCCAGGCCTTGAACCGCTCGACGGCCAGATCGTCGACCCAATCGGTCGCCAGCGGCGGCATCTGTCGGGTGCCGCGTTGTTTCATGCGATTGAGGACCTCGGACCGTTCGGGGTCGCCGGGCCGGACGAGCAGGGTTCCCTGGGGACCGAGTTCGCCCTGCCGGGGCTTTTCGCCCACGAAGGGCATCTTCTTGGCCGTCTCGCTGCGGCGGAAGTCCATCGGTCCGCCGGCCAGGCCGCCACGCACATGGCACATGGCGCAGTTGGCATCCAGGTAGGCCAGGGCCAGTTCCTCGGCGGTGGCCTCGCCGGCTTTCCAGTCGGGATGGGCTGGCAGCTCGCCGGGCGACTTGGGCAGCTTGTCGTTGAAAATGCCCGCCGCGGCAAACAGGCCAAGCTGGTTCTCGCCCATTCCCTCATAACCGCGGTTGAGCTGTCGGGTCTCAAAGCCCAAAACAAAGCCCGAGGTCGGCGTGTGGCACGAGATACAATCCGCCCGGCTGGGGAAATGCCAGGTCAATTCTTTCTCGCCGTCGTCGGTGGCGACTTGCAACGTGCGCTGTTCGCCGCCATCGGGCGCCAGCAGGGCCTCGGTTTGCTCATCGTTCCAAATGTAGGTGTAGCCCACCCAGCCCTCGGGCGAATGCACCATCAGCCGCGTCTCGAGCCGCTGGGGCGAACTGCCCTGATCGTTAAGGCCGGGCTTGAGAAAGGTTTTCACAAACACCGTGCCCTCGGGAAACTTGTAGAACGAGTCTTCCGAGAACGTCACGCTGTTGGCCTCGGGCAGCATCAGAAATCGCAGCTTGGGGGCGTCGTCGCTCCACAGCGGCACGTTCACATCGTAGGGCACCGCGCCGGCCACCGGCTTGTGTTCAGGAACCGAGGCGAACAGCCCCGTCTCGGACAGCTTCGTCGGAAAGGCCGCGGCGATTGCCTCGCGATCAATATCTCGTTCAATAAGCCGATGCAGGTAGCCGTCAAAAGCCCCCAGCAACACGTCGCCATCGGTCGAGGTCCCAAAGCCGGCAATCTGCAAGTTGGTCCGTGCCAGCAGGCGGTTCTCAAGCACCTCGGGGTTGCGATACGCGCCGGTC
This sequence comes from Planctomycetales bacterium, assembly GCA_050486385.1. Taxonomy (GTDB): domain Bacteria; phylum Planctomycetota; class Planctomycetia; order Pirellulales; family Pb10988; genus JBJHDE01. The sequence goes on from JBJHDE010000089.1 coordinate 11,137, forward strand.
AGGGCACTGGCCGAGGTCTCGGGGCGGTCCTGGGTCTTGAGCGCCCAGAGGTTGCCGCTGATGAAATCGCCATAAAAATACCAGCCGTCGTAGTTGGCCAAGCGTTTGCCCCGCGAGACCACGCCGCCAGTGATGCTGCGACCCATGTTGTGAAAGTACTCGATCACCGGCGGAATCAGGTGTTCGCTGGCCCGCGGGGCATCGGGTTCAAAATCGGCGGTGCCTTCCAAAATGTTCCAGCCGTAGTTGCCGCCGGCCACAATCCGGTTGACTTCCTCATAGCGGTCCTGGCCCACATCGCCGGCCCACATCGCACCGGTCTGCGGATCGACCGTAATCCGCCAGATGTTTCGCACGCCCAGGGCATAAATCTCGCCTCGGGCGTTCTCGGGCACACCCGGCCCGGGTTTCACAAAGGGATTGTCCTCGGGGATGCCGTACTCCAGCTTTCCGGTCCGCGAGTCGACGTCGATTCGCAGGATGGAACCCAGCAAGGTCGAGGCATTCTGCCCGTTCTCGAAGGGGTCGTGGGCCGAACCGCCATCGCCCAGGGCAATGTACAGGTAGCCGTCGTTCCCAAAGATGATGGAACCGCCGTTGTGATTGTTGAACGGCTGATCGATGGTCATCAGCACCCGCTCGCTGTCGGGATCGGCCTGGTCGGGCTGACCGGGGCGGGTGCGGAACTCGCTGAGCACCGACTCCTGCGGCGGATTGCCGTCGGTGGCCCGCGAGTAGTAGACGTAGAACTTGCCGTTGTCCTGGTCCCGGAACTTGGGATGGAAGGCCAGGCCCAGCAGGCCCTCCTCGTTGCCACGGCGGGTGATCTTGTCTTCCAAGTCCAGGAAGACCGACTTCTCGGCCACATCCGGGCGATCCTCGAACCAGAAGATCTGACCTTCCTGATCGATGACCACCAGTCGCTTGGAGCCATCGGGGGCCGGCTGGACTTCAAGCGGCCGACGGAACTTGAGGTTCGGATACGCCCGCTCGGTCCGCATGGGCAAGGGATCTGGTGAGCCCAGGACTGCCGAGGTGTCGACCGGTTGGAATCGCCAGTCGGGGGCGGCGGCGGTGTGGGTTTTGCTTTCAATCGGGGCCAGTCCCAGCAGGCCAAGGGCCAAGACCAAGCCGGCCAAGGGAAGAATTGCGCGAATCATGGGCCGTTGCGAGCTTGCGAAAAAGGGGGTTGCCAGTGGCTCGGCCCGTGCAAGGGAAGATCCCGGTGCCAGGGAAGTTCCGTCGACCTGGGGCCGAACCCAGAGCCTAGCAGTCTGGCTGCGGCGGTTGGCTGGGTCAATCCGCCACGGTCCGACTGGCCGATGCCCCGGCGAGTCAGCCGCCGTCGGGACGATCGGGATTTGCCCCAGGACTTTGTAACGCGCCATTAGAAATGTCCCCTTAAGCGACCAATAGAAATGTCCCGTGGCATCCTCCAATAGGAGGATGC
>JBJHDE010000090.1:0-12567 GCA_050486385.1 Planctomycetales bacterium
CATGAGTTTGCGCAGTCCACCCATCTGCCACGCATCGGTGCGGTTGGCCATCGCGTGCATGACCGACCCGGCGGCCAGGAACAACAGGCTTTTGAAGTAGGCGTGGGTCCACAGGTGAAACAGCGCGGCATCGCGACCGCCCAGCCCCAGCCCCACCAGCATCAGGCCGAGTTGGCTAATGGTCGAAAAGGCCAGCACGCGTTTGAAATCGGTTCCCGCCAGGGCCATGCAGCCGGCGACCAGGTGCGTGGCGGCTCCCAGGTAGGCCACCGTCAGCAGCACCTCGTTGGGCAGCAGCGGAAACACCCGGGCCAGCAGATAGACCCCGGCGGCCACCATCGTGGCCGAGTGCAGCAGGGCCGACACCGGCGTGGGCCCGGCCATGGCGTTGGGCAGCCAGATGTGCAACGGAAACTGGGCGCTCTTGCCGGCGGCGGCCAACAGGAACCCAAATCCCGCCACCACCAGCACGCCCGGCGAGACCGCGGCGATGCGTTCGGCATCCAGCAAGCCGCCCTCGGGCGACAGCGCGAGGGTGCCAAAGGCGGTCCACACGGCCATCATGCCCACGATCAGGCCCAGGTCGCCCAGCCGATTGACAATCACCGCCTGGGTCGCCGCCCGGGCGGCCTCGTGCCGCTCGCGATAAAAGCCAATCAGCAAGTAGCTGGCCAGGCCGACCAACTCCCAACCGACAAACAGCGTGAGCAAGTCGCCCGCCAGGATCAACAGCAGCATGCTGAAGCAAAAGAAACACAGCATGGCGAAGAACGTGCCGTAGCGGCCGGCGCGGTAATACGGCACCCGGCCGGGAACCCGGATCTCGGGGTCCAGCACGCCGTGTTCCGCCCGCTCTTCGAGCAGATACTCGGTGCTGTACCACAGCACCAGCCAGGCGATCAGCGTGACCATGCCGAACATCAGCAGCGTCAGCGCGTCGATCGCATAGGTCACGCTCAGGGTCAACCCGGCCAGGTCGATGACCGTGTAAAATGTGCCTTCGATTCGCGGGCTCGTGCCTTGGGCAAACATCACGGCCGCCGCCACCGTCAGGGCAAAGGCCGAGGCCACGGCCACCAGGGCCCCGCCGGCGGCCAGTTGCCGGGGTCGTACGCCGACGGCCTGAGCCAGCGCAATGGTCACGGCGACCGCAAGCGGCGCGAGCAAGGCGAGCATCAGCAGCGTGGAAACAAGCGGATCGGTCACGAGCGGGGTTCAGCCCTTGAGGTCGTCGGCGCGGTCGACGTCGATGGTCGCGTGATTGTTGTAAAAGTTCAGGCCAATCGCCAGGGCCACGGCGGCCTCGCCAGCGGCGATGACCATAATGAAAATGGCCGCGGTGTGGCCATCCAGCCACAGGGCAAATTGGTGATCGGCCCGCAGCCCAGGATTCGAGAACGCCACCAGGTTGACATTCGCGGCCGTTAAAATCAGCTCGACGCCCATCAGCACCCCCAGGGCGTTGCGTTTGCCGGCCATGCAGATCAAACCGCAGGCCAGCAAAATGGTGCTGACAAACAGATAGTGATCCAGGCTGACCGGTTCGGTGAGCAAATTCATTGGCGAACCTCCGCGGCGATGGCGGTGCGTCGTTTGGGGCGGGCCAGGTAGGCGGCGCCGATCAAGACCACCAGCAGATAAACGCTGATCATCTCAAACGGCAGCAGGTAGCCCACCAGCCCCTCGTGCCGCTCGGAGGCCACCTCTCGGCGATCGGCATCGGTCCGCAAACCCAGCAAAGCCCCACCCATTCGCTCGGGCGAGGCCACGTGCTCAAGCGCCACTGGCTCGCCGCCGTGCGACTCGGTCACGGCCGCCGGCCCCCAATCGCCCACGGCCAACATCACTGGCAGCAAGGTGGTCATTAGCATCACCAGGCCCACGACCATCGCCAGCACCCACTCGTTGGTATGCGGTTGCACCTTCACCAGCGACTGCCGCGCGGTCAGCATCACACCAAAGATCAACAGCACCAGCGTTCCGCCGACATAGACCATCAACTGCATGGCGCCCACAAACTCGGCGCCAGCCAGAAAGAACAGCCCCGCCGCGCCCGAGAGCGACAGGATCAGGTACACGGCCATCCGCACCACATCGCCGGTCAACACCACGGCCACGGCGGCCAGACAACTGACCGAGGCGAACAGCAGAAAAAAGAAACTTTGCCAATCGATCATGGCGGCAAGACCGGTACTGGGATATTCACGAACCTAGTGAGGATTGCAAACCATTTTGAAACCGCACGGCACGAATTCGGATTGCGGTATCGGAAAGGGATCAGTAACAACCGTTTCGCAAGTTTTTCGAGCATCAACAAACAATTTACGAGCCCACACCCCAGACGGCCGCCAGCACGCCGGCGGGCAGCAGCAGTTTCCAGACGGCTGCGCCCAACAGGGTGACGCACACAATCGGCAAACAGTATTTCAAACACACGTCAATCACTTGATCAATCCGTAGCCGCGGCAGCGTCCAACGCAGCCAGATCATGACCAGCATTCCCAGCGAGGCCTTGGTCAACACAATGATCACGCCCAGCACGTTGCCGACAAAACCGGCCGGCCCCGACCCGGTGAGCCCCAGCCAGGTGGCCAGCGGAATCGGCCCGTGCCAACCGCCCAGAAACAACACCGCCGCCAGGCCCGAGACCAGAAACATGGTGGCGTATTCGGCCAGCATGAAAAACGCCCACCGCATGCCCGAATACTCGGTATGAAACCCCGCGACCAGTTCGCTCTCGGCCTCGGCCAGGTCGAACGGCGCCCGGTTCACGCTGGCGATCGCACAGGTGCAGAACACAAAAAAGGTGATGAAGGTGAATGGATCGTGAAACACCAGCCAGTTGGTGAACCAGCCACTCTGGGCATTGCCGATGGTCACCAGGTTCATGGATCCCACAATCAACACCGGCACCACGACGCACAGACCCAGCGGCACTTCATAACTGACGACCTGCGCCGCCTCGCGCATGGCCCCGAACAGCGACCACTTCGACCCACTGGCGTAGCCGGCCAACACCACGCCAAACACCTGCAAGCCCAGGATCGCCACAATCAAGAACGCCCCCACGCTGGTCTCCAGGGCCACCCAGCCATCGGCAAACGGCAAGGGGGCAAACGCCAGCAAGGCCGCGGCGAAACTCACGAAGGGGGCTAGCCGAAACAAAAAGCGATCGGCCTCGCGGGGGACGAGGTCTTCCTTGCTCAGCAGCTTGATGCCGTCGGCCAGCGATTGCAGCCAGCCAAAGGCCCCGCCCACGCGGGTTGGGCCCAGGCGATCTTGAATCCGCCCCGAGACCTTCCGCTCGGCCCAAATAAAGATGAACGGCGCAAGCGACGCGACCGCCAACACCAAGCTGACGGCCAGCAGGGCCATCAGCGTGTGAGCCAACCACTCGGGCAGGACACTCTCCAACAACGCAGTCACGGAAGGCGATTCGCAGTGCCGGCGGGACGGGCCACGTCCCTGAAAACCCGTATCTTCGCCCCGGCACCCGAGTTGACCATCCCCGCGGGGAGCCCGGATTGTCGCAGCCGTGTGTCTCGGAGTCGCGCCTCCGAAGTCTCGCGGTGCCAGCGGCCAGCCAGCGGCATCTTACAGAGCCGCCCCCAGATCAGGAACCGCCGCCGCTGCCCAACGGCCCAAGTTCCCGCTTCGTGGCAGCGCGCCGGCCGTGCGGCCTAGCGCAGCAGCCGATCCAGCAAGGTCTCGGCCTGCATTTCCGGTGGCAGCGGCCGTTGAGCCGGGGCCACGCGATCGGGCAACAGCTCGCCGATTCGCTCGTTGAGCTGCTCGGCACGCTCGGGGTCCAGGCCCAGCAGCCGGGCCTGGGTGACGCGGACCAACTGCGATCGCAGAAACGTCTGATGCTGATGAATCTGATCCAAATGCACGTCCAATCGCTGGCGCACCGAATCGTGATTCTCCAGCAATCGATCCTCCAGCCCCGCCAGATGCCGGGTCACGCCCGCCCGCAACCGCGCGGTCATCTCGTCACGGAGTTCGTTGGCCTCCTCGACCAGCACCCGATTCAGATTCCGAGCAAGTTGCTCGCCCAGATTCGATTCCAGCTCCCAGGTGGGTTGCTCGGGCGTGCCCCACACATGGATCGTGACCCTCAGCTCGGGCGGCAGCAGCCGCCGGTCATCGAGCCTGGCCAGCAACTCGCCGAGTCGCGGGTTGTTTGAGCGGACCGTCGCCCAGCGACCGTCGGAAGTCTCGCTGGGCGAGGAGTACCAGGTGATGGTGCCCGTGAGATTCCGCGGCCCCAGCGTCACGTCGGCCTCGACCCGTAGCGGCACACTGGCCACTTCCAGGGCCAAGTCGTCGATGTCGCCCCAAAGCTGAGCCGGCAGATGCAGTCCCCGGGCCGAAGCCACCAGGTGCGTGCTCGGCTGCTTGCCCCGGGTGTCGAAGGTGGCCGCAAAGCGATACTCGGCATCGGCCTGGAATTGGGCCTCCACCCGCACGGGCTCGGCGGCCTGCTTGGGGCGATCGGTCAAATGATAGACCGTGGCCGTAAACTCGGTGGGCACGCCTCGCCAGGCAAACTGACCGCTCAAGTTTGCCCGATGGATCAGCAAACGGGGCTGGGCGACATCCGGCGGAAACTCGACGACGCGGCCTCGCGGGCGAGGCGGCAGGCTGGGCAACAAGCCCCGGGTTGGCCAAAGGGACTGCACCGTCTTGACCGCCTGGGTGACGTCCACCAGATGCTGCTGAAAGGTCTCGCCGATCAGGGCTCGGGTCACGCGGTCGGCATCGATCAGTGGCGTGTTGATGCGCGCCCGCACGGCGTCGATATCGGCCTCAATCGCCTGTTCGATGGCCAGCAGGTCGCGGCGGGCCACCTCGGGCAGGCTGTCGATGTGACGTTGGGCTTCCAGCGAAAACTGCCGGAGATGCTCGAACTCGCGGGCGGCCTGTTCAAACAACGGCAGCTTCTCGGCCAGCGAACCGCGGGCCTGGCTGACCTGCTCCCAGAGTTGCCGCAGGCGTTCTTGAGCCAAGTCGAGTTGCGATTCCAGCTCGATTTCGCGGCGTTTCCAGGCGTCGCGGATGGCGGTCGCCCGCTCGACGCTGGCCAGCGGCATCCGCCGGATTTCTTCCTCAATCGTCTCGCGGACCAGTCCCACGGCCGCTTGTTTGATGGGCTTCACCACGTCGGCGCTGGCGGCCACGCCCGCGGCAATCCGCATGCGTTCCAGAACCAGGTCGGGCACGTCCACGTCGGGCAGGCTCAGCAGCCGTGGGATCGCGACATCCTCCTCATCCCGAGGGGTGCCGAATTCGATTCCCAGCACCGTCGCGTCTTCGACCACTAATCGGCCCTGGGTCAGGGCCCACATGTCGAGATCCACCGCCGCCGTCCGGTAGCTCAGCAGATTGCGGCCGGGCCGGCGGGCGTCAGCCACCGTGACATCCTCCAGCCGCACAATCCCGGTCGCGAGCTGGCTTCTCACCCGCTCGATGGAGACCGGGGCTCGGGCGACCTGCTCGGTGGCGACACTCAGGCTCCAAGCGATGACCGCGTCCTTGACCGCCAAGACGGCCAGGAGGAGTCCACCCAACACAACAATCCGGGGGGCTACGTACCGCCAGCGGATCATGCGGCGATCCTCCTCGACGGCTCGGGGTCGACCAACGCAGTCGGTTCGGCGGGTTGACTATCCGCTTGATTTGTGGGGGCGCTTGCCGATCGGGCCAGCAGGACCTGCTCGGCCAGCAGCCAAACCGGCATGGCCAGCAATCCGCTCAACACAAGATTGCCCAGAACCGAGGTCTCGTTGAACCCGGTCCAATAAAGCATGGGGACGCCCGAAAGCCAGGTCCACAGCGGACGCAGGTCGTCGTGAGTCAGCAGCCACTCCCCAATGGGCAGGGCGACCAAGTCCGTGGTGGGGGCCAGGCAACTGAACACCAGGGTGGCCAGAGTGGCCACCAACAGGTGGGCATGGGTCGCCAACACCAACACCCCGATGGCGGCGGCCAGGAGGTTGTCCTTCGGCAGCAAACCCAGGATCATACCCAGGATCAGGCCAGCGGCCAGCTCGCGCGGACCGTTTCGGCCCGCGATCAGCGCGACCACGCCGCGGCAGGTGTCGAAGATCAAGGCCACCACGGCACCGCCAGGGACCGGGTTTGGGGGTGCGAACCGCAAGGGCGGTCCGATAACTTCGGAACAATCGGTATCTTCGGCCCGAGCGGACCAACAACTTGAGCATCCCTCATCGGTGTATCCCCACAAAGCGGAAGTCCATCCATGGAGCACACCCTCGCGCCCGACGCCTTTCTCGAACACTTCGGCCTGACCAGCTTCCGTCCGGGTCAGCGGCAGGTGATCGAAACGGTGCTGTCGGGCGAGGATTGCCTGTGCGTGATGCCCACCGGTGGCGGCAAGAGCCTTTGCTATCAGCTTCCGGCCGTGGCCCAATCGGGGCTGACGTTGGTCATTTCGCCGCTGATCGCTTTGATGAAGGATCAGGTTGACCAGTTGGATGCCCTGGGCATCTCCGCCACCTTCATCAACAGTACGCTCGATCCTGCCGAGCAGTACGCGCGGCTGGATGCCATGGCCGACGGGGCTTACAAGCTGGTCTATGTCGCGCCCGAGCGATTCCGCAGCGGGCGGTTCCGCGATGCCGTGTTGCAGGCCGGTGTGCGCCTGCTGGCCGTGGACGAAGCCCATTGCATTAGCCAATGGGGCCACGATTTCCGCCCCGACTTTCTTAAAATTGGTCGGGCTCGCGGTCAGCTTGGTTATCCCCAGACCATTGCGCTGACCGCCACGGCCACCGAGCGGGTTCGGGCCGATATCGTAGAACGGCTCGAGCTACGCGAACCCAAAATTTACATCACCGGGTTCGATCGGCCCAACCTGTACTATATGGTGCAGAGCGCCAACAGCGACAATCTGAAGAAACGGATGCTGCTGGAGTTTCTCGATCAGACGCCGGGCTCGGGCATTATCTACGCGGCAACCCGTCGGCATTGTGAAGAACTGGTCGATGTGGTCTCGCGGGCGTCCAAGCGGAAGATAGGGTTCTATCACGCCGGATTGACCAAGGAAGAACGTCACGAGACCCAAGACGCCTTCATGCAGGGGCGGCTGGAAGTCGTGGTGGCGACCAATGCCTTTGGCATGGGCATCGATAAGTCGGACGTCCGCTTCGTGCTGCATTTTCATATGCCCGGCAGTGTCGAGGCTTATTATCAAGAGGCCGGCCGCGCCGGCCGCGATGGACTCCTCAGCCGGTGTTTATTGCTGGAAGGCTACGCCGACCGCCGCATTCAAGAAACGTTCATTGAAAACTCGTATCCGCATCAGGATGTCATTCAGCAGGTGTACGATTATCTCCGCCGCTTGGACGACGACCCCATCGAAATGACCCAGCAGGAGATCCGCGACGCCATCCGCTTGGATGCCAGCCCGGCCTGCGTGGGCACCTGCGAGATGATTCTGGAACAGGCCGGCGTGCTGGAACGTCTCGAACCACGGCAGAACATGGCAATCGTGCGGCTGTCGACCGATCTGACCGCCCTGGCCGATCACCTGCCCACCCAGGCCACCGTGCAACGGCAGGTGCTGGCGCGTTTAGAACGCATGGTCGGCGGGCGACGCTTCGAGAATTACTATTTCCATCCTCAAGAGTTGGCCAAGTCCCTCGATCAATCCTGGCCCAACGTCCGCCGCGCGATTCAGCAGCTCCGCGAGAAAGACTGGTTCGACTATGTGCCGCCCTTCCGCGGTCGGGCCATTCGCATGATCATCAAGGACCAGCCCTTTTCAAACTTGGATATTGATTTTTCCCGGCTGGATGAACGCAAGGCCGCCGAGTATGAAAAGCTGGACGACGTCACACGCTTTGCACGCAGCAGTCAGTGTCGGCAGAAGACGATTCTGGCGTACTTCGGACAGTTCAATGCCCCCGACTGCGGCCATTGCGACAATTGCACCCGCCGGGGCATCGTGCGCGGTTCAACCAATGCGGAACCCCAGGCGGTGGTCACCGAACTCGACGGCGGCTCGGCATCGACAAATGCACCGGACTTGCCGCCGCCGGTGGTTCAGGCGGCGCGGATGGTGCTCAGTGCGGTGGCCCGATTGAAAGGCCGCTTTGGCAAAAGCCTGGTCGCCCAGATGCTGTGTGGTTCAACCAACGAAAAAGTGACCAAGTTCAAACTCGATCGTTACACGACTTATGGGCTGCTGGCGCACCTGCGGCAGACCGACGTCATCGAGTTTATGGAAGCCCTGATCCTCAAACAACTCATCAGCCAGGAGGAGATCAACAAGCATCGGCCGATTGTGCAACTCACCGATCTGGGCTCGCAGGTCATGCGGGGTGTCGAATCCATGACCGGCCCCTTGGCCGTGACGGATGCCGTTCTTGCCAAGCTGATGCGGACGCCCTGCCCGCCCGAGGAGCCCTCCCAGCCGCGGCCCCCCACGCCCACCAAGCCGCCACCCGAGGCGGACGACATCCGCGAAGAACCCCGCGTGGCCGACGCATCGGACAGTCCCGAGCCCGCCGACACGATCCAACAAACGGCCACGGAGGTCGCGACGGCGGTGCCCGAGGCCATCGCCATCGCCACCACGGGGCCAAGCCCCGAGGTGCCGCCGACGTCGGACCTGGCCGAGGACGAAAAGCGGCCCAATCACTACTGGACCTGGCTGCTGCTGACCCACGGGTTGAGCCCCCGCCAATGCGAACTCATCCGCCGCCTGGACGCCGATACGATTCTGGATCATGCCGTTCGCTCGGCCGCCGAGGGACAGCCCGTCGACCCGGGGTGGTTCTTGACGCCCGAAGAAATCGATCGGCTGGCCGAGGTCATTGGCCCCGAGCGACCCCGACGGATTCGCCCCTTGCTCGAACAACTGGGGGGCTCGATCCGGCACGAACAGGTCGAGATTTTCCTCGCCTGGCGGGAGCGCGACAGGCCCGCCGACGCCTGACGGGCCAGAAACTGACATTGCCCCCGACCGCGGGAGTCGACCAGAATCGCCGACCGCACATTTCCCGTTCTCCGGAGCACTCGGGGCCTAGATGGGGCGTTGGAAGGATCGACTGGTCTACTGGGTGGTCCGCTGGGTCGTTTGCTTCGTGCAAATGCTGCCGCCGACCACCTGCTACCGTTTGGCGGCCGGGGTTGCCTGGTTGGGCTTCGATGCCCTGCGCGTCCGTCGCAAGGCCACCCTGGAGAATCTCCGCCACGCCTTCCCGAACCTCAGCGAGCGCCAGCGGATCGAACTGGCCCGGGCAATGTGGCGCCATTTGGCTCTTTTGGGCTGCGAAGTGGTCCATTCCCCGCGGAAGATCCATCGATGGAACTGGCGGGATCACATCGAAGTCGAGAACGAGCACCTGCTGGTCGGCTCGTTGTTGGAACGTCGCCCGGTGATTCTGGCTTCGGCGCATTTCGGGAACTTCGAGCTGTCGGGCACGATGCTGGGTCTGTTGGGCTACCCCACCCATTCGGTGGCGCGGCCGCTCGACAATCCTTTTCTACACGACTACATCAACGAGCTTCGCGCCCGAACCGGCCAAAAGCTGATCCCCAAACGGGGTGGGTTTGACTGGATCGCCGAGGTCCTCGAATCCGGAGGGGCCTTGGGACTGTTGGCCGATCAGTATGCCGGCAGTCGCGGGTGTTGGGTCGAGTTCTTCGGTCGCCCGGCCTCAACCCACAAGGCGATTGCCCTGTTGGCCATGCAGTACGAAGCGGTACTGGTGGTGGGCTACACTGTCCGTGTGGGGGGCATGTTGCGTTATCGGATGGTGGTGCAATCGGCGCTCGATCCCCAACAAGACCCGCCCGAGTTGGCCAGCGTGCCGGCGGCAACGCAGTGGTACACCAGCGAGTTGGAGCGGTTTATTCGCTTGTGGCCCGAGCAGTATTGGTGGCTCCATCGCCGTTGGAAGGGCGAGCCGCCCCGCAAACGAGCCAAGAAGTCCCCCCGCGACTCGGCGGCCTGACACCCGGCCAACCGCGGCCCTTTTTTTGCGGGTGATGGCGGCGAATTCTTCCTGGTCGCGGCCGAGGCCGGCCCCTTGTGCAAGTGGGGCATTGGCAGAATCATGGGGATTGCCCAACCGTGTGATCCGCCCCGCTGACGGCCTGGGTCCCTGGATTGCCGAGGTGGCCACATGTCTGGCATGTCCTTCAAGCGCTACGATATGGAGTTCGATCTCGACCAGCCGTTGGGGTCGTGGGCCTTGCCCGAGGGTTATCACTGGGTGGCCTGGGAGCGAAAGTGGCTGGCGACGCACGCCGACGCCAAGTTTCGCAGCTTCGCCAGCGAGATTGACGGCAACGTCTTCCCTTGCCTGGCCGATCGCGAAGGCTGCCTGCGGCTGATGCGCGACATCGCCCGCCGGGCGGGCTTTGTGCCCGAGGCCACGTGGTTGATTGGCTACCAGGATCCGCAAGGCGGCGGTTGGGACTATTGCGGTACGATTCAAGGTTTGCAGGATGGGGCCGGGACCGGAGCGATTCAAAACCTGGGGGTCGTGCCCGAGCATCGCGGTCATCACTTGGGGGCCGCCCTGATTTGGAAGTGCTTGGCCGGCTTTCGCCAGACCGGCCTGGAGCGAGCGTTCTTGCAAGTGACGGCGCGCAACACCGCCGCGGTCCGCCTGTACGAGCGGCTGGGCTTTCGCATCTCGAAGACGTTGTACAAGTCGGTGGACCTGGCCCGTAGCAGCCTGTAACGCAAAACGATACCCACCCGGGGTGCATGGCCCGGTATTGAAGTCCTTTCCATTTCTTCCATTGGCCCTGGAACGCTTGCGTGAGCCTGATCTACTCCCACACCTTCCAGAACGGATTGGTCCTGCTGGGCGAACCCATGCCCGGTGTTGAGAGCGCCGCGTTGACGATTACGGTTCCCTACGGCAGTGCCTTCGATCCCGCCGATCGGATTGGGGTGGCCCATTTGTTGTGCGAGATGGTCGTCCGCGGGGCGGGGACTTACGATAAGCACGGTTTCTCGGACGCCTTGGATTTTCTGGGCGTCGACCGGATGGAGATGGCCCGCAAAATTCGCACCGCCTTCAGTGCCACCATGGTCGGCAGCCGCCTGCCCGAAGTGCTGCCGCTGTACGCCAGCGTACTTCGCGAGGCCCATTTACCCGACGACGAGCTGGAGCCCACGCGGCACTCGGTGCTGCATGGCGTGTATTCGCTTGAAGACGATCCGCAATGGCGGGTGTTCAATCTGTTAACCCAGCGCTACTTTCCCGACCCGCTCAATCGTACCGAACCCGGAACCGTCGAGAGTTTATCCGCGATCCATCTCAACGATGTCAAACAGGCTTACCATCAGGGATTTCGTCCCAATGGCACGTTGATTGGCGTGGCCGGTCGCTTTGATTGGGACCGGCTCCGCGAGGATCTCGCCCGGCTGTTGGGCGATTGGCAACCCGTTGAAGCTTCCGAGCTGAAGCTGGTGGACCAGCAGCCGAGCTATTTTCACGAACAGTGTGAATCGCATCAAACGCATTTGGCACTGGCTTATCCCAGCGTGCCGATGCCGCATCCCGACTATCTGCGGGCCGCGGTGGCCGTCGAGGTCTTGAGTGGCGGCATGAGTTCGCGACTGTTTACCGAGATCCGCGAGAACCGCGGCCTGTGTTACAGCGTGTATGCCTCGTATCAAACCTATCGTGAGCTGGGCCTGGTGCAGTGCTATGCCGGCAGCCGACCCGAACGCGCCCAAGAAACCCTGGACGTGTTACTCGACGAATTGCGACGGCTGACCCAGGGGATCAGCCCCGGTGAGTTGGAACGGGTCAAGGCTCAGTACAAGAGTTCGACAATCATGGAGCAGGAATCCAGCATGTCGCGGAGCGTGTCGTTGGTCAGCGATTGGTATCACCTGGGGCGGGTCCGCAGCCTGGAAGAGATCATGGCCGAGATCGATGCCCTGACCGTCGACGAAATGAACGCCTACCTGGCCGCTCATCCGCCCGGCGACTGGACCATTGTCACACTGGGTCCCGAGCCACTGAATGTCGACGCCGCGTTGGTGTGAAACGCCCTCCACCACGACAATTGCCCCAGGGTGCCGCAGTTCTGATGAATGGCCCCCACCGCCCCGTTTTCCTCGGAGCAATCCGCTAGCATGAGTTTCTTTCAAACCCGGCTGCCCAACGGCCTGGAGATTGTCGCCGAGCCCAATCCCAATGCCTACTCGACGGCCGTGGGCTTCTTTGTTCGCTCGGGCAGTCGCGATGAAACGCCCATCGAGTCGGGCGTGGCCCACTTTTTGGAACACATGGTGTTTAAGGGCACCCCGCGGCGAACCGCCGAGGATGTGAATCGCGAGTTCGACGAGATCGGCGCCTACTACAACGCCTCGACCAGCGAAGAACTCACGACCTACTACGCGAATATCCTGCCCGAGTTTCTGCCGCGAACACTCGACCTGTGGAGCGATTGCCTGCGGCCGGCCCTCCGCGACGAGGACTTCCAGACCGAAAAGCAGGTGATTCTGGAAGAGATTCAAATGTACGAGGATCAACCCCCGTACAATGCCGACGAGGCTATCAAACCCTTGTA
>JBJHDE010000091.1:0-12560 GCA_050486385.1 Planctomycetales bacterium
CCGTAACAACGTGCGGTACCACCTGGAACGCACCAGCCACGGTTCAACGCTCAGTCGTGTGGTCGCCGCCTGGGTGCTGTCGCGCACCGAACGCGGTCAGGCCTGGGATCTGTTTCAGGATGCCCTGGAGAGCGACATCAGCGATATTCAAGGTGGGACCACCGCCGAGGGCGTTCACTTAGGCGCGATGAGTGGCACCGTGGATGTGGTGCAGCGGTGCTATTCGGGACTCGAGTTCCGCGAAGAGGCCCTGATGTTCAACCCGCGACTGCCCGATGCCATCAACGAGATCGATTTCCGCTGCCGGTATCAAGGCAACTCACTCAAAGTGCAGCTCAACCACAAGACGCTGACCGTCACCATCGAACGCAGCGCCGCCGGACCGGCCTCCATTGGTGTCTACGGCGAGATCTTCGAACTCCAGCAGGGAGAGACCCGCGAGTTCGCGCTCAAAGAGTGATCGCGGGGACCGGATGAACTACCTGGCTCATGGCCGCGCGTACCTGGATCGGCCCTTCATGCTGGCCGGCACCGCCGTGCCCGATTGGCTGGGCGCGGTGGCCCGCAAAAGCCGTATCCGTAGCCAGCGGGCGGCAGGGTTCGTGGGCCATCCCGACGCCCGCATCGCCGAATTGGCCCAGGGCATCGTCCAGCATCATGCCGATGATGCCTGGTTCCATCAGACGCCGGCCTTCGTGGACCTGTCGATGCGGTTCACGACCGAGGTTCGCGGGCGGTTACCCGCCGACGACCGGTTCCGTCCCGGCTTTCTGGGGCATATTCTGGTCGAGTTGTTGCTGGACGCTCACCTCGCCGAATCGTCGCCGCACCTGCTGGCCGACTACTATCGGTCGCTGGCCGAGCTGGACGCGGCCTGGCTGGAAGCCACCATCAACCACATGGCCCCACGGCCCACCGATCGGCTGGCCTGGCTGGTTGACCTGTTCCGCCGCGAGCGGTTCCTGGAGGACTATCGCTCGGATGCCGGCCTGTTCTTCCGGCTCAACCAGGTCATGCTCCGCGTGGGCCTCGAACCTCTGCCCGACCCGGTGGCCAAGGCCCTGCCCATCTGCCGCCAAGCCGTCTACGCCCGGGCCAGCGAACTGCTGCCGGCCAGTCGGTGAGTCACCGCTTAGCGACTCGTGAGAAACCTGACGCGAACACGTTCCAGCTAATGGATCCTCGCAACCGGAACTCCCCCAACTCCACCAACTCCATCAGCCCTCGGGCGTTAGCCCGGGGTTCTTCTCAAACATCCACGGCTGGGCGACTCGTTAGAAACCGGAACTCCCCCAACTCCATCAGCCCTCGGGCGTTAGCCCGGGGTTCTTCCCAAACATCCGCGGCTTGGCGACTCGTTAGAAACCGGACGCGAACACGTTCCGGCTCATGATTCCTCGCCACCGGAACTCCCCCAACTCCATCAGGTTCTTGTCGTAACCTTTCACACCCCAGGCCTATTCGTCCTTGGTCCAGGTCTGTTGGTCCTGGCCGCCTTTGACGGTGTCGATGCTGACGGTCAACTCGGCGGGCGGCTCACCGGCGGCCAACCAGCGAACGTGCCGCACGCCCTGACCGGGGATGCTGGGCAGTTCCACGACTTGGGGCTTGCGGGTCTGCAAGGTGGGATTGCGAAACACCAGGTCGTCGGCCCACATCGCGGTGACCACGGTCAGGCCCTCGGCGGTCAAGGTCACCTGATCGGGTCGGCTGATCTTGTGCCGCACGTCGACCGCCGCCCGCGTGGGCTGCAACTTGCGATTGCCCACCACGGCGGTGATCTCCCACAGGCCGTCGTCCCGCTGGCGGACGTCAATGCTCCGCACGTCGACCAGCGGCATCTCGCCGGCATGGTACAGCGTGAAGGCCATGTTGCGGTGGCACTCTTCTTCCAGCAGAAAGCTGGGCGGTTGGCGGGGCCAATTCTTCTTGAGCCCGCCGACCTCGATCGTGCCGTACTCGGGGTGCTCGACTTCCTCCCAGGGCACCACGCCATCGCCAAGCAGCAGGTCGCGGCTGAACTCGTGCAGCAACTCATCCCGGGCAAAGAAGCCGGTCGCCTGTTGGCGATAGAAGTTGAACGGCGTGTGCAGCTCGTTGGTAAACGCATAGATGCCCTGCATCTGGTACAGCCAATCCAACTCGCCGCCGTAAACGGTGTACAAGTCCTTGGCGATATTCAGCAGCTTGTAGCCCGGCAGCATCCGCTCGCCACGGCGACCAATGCGGGTGTAGATCGCCACGTCGTCGGGCTGATACCGGTCTTCGGCCGCGCCGGGGCCCATCAGAATCATGCCGCCGGTGTTGTGATAACTCTGGGCTGCCGCGATGTTGGGTCGCGATTGAATGAAATCGCCGACCATGCGGTTTTCCAAGATGGAAAACGGGTAGCGATGGGCCCCGCGTTGCACGTAACCCGGTTCCCAGTTCCAAGGCCAATCGCGATTGGGATCGTAATTGCCCGGGCCATCCTCGTTGACTTGGCCGTCGCCGTCGACGTCGTAGCCCTCGGGGCCCAGCAGCGTGTAGCTGCCTTGCTCGCCCTCGTTCACGCGGACCATCAGGGCGGGAAAGTCGGGGTGCGGTTTGAACTGCCCATTCGGATCCTTCTTCCGCATCCAGGTGATGTGGCCGTCGTTGTTCAAATCGTTGGGGCCATCTTCATCCACCAGCCCGTCGCGGTCGTCATCCACCGGACGCAAGCCCGTGCGGGGCGTGTGGGTGCTGTTGGGTTCATAGAAGTGATGGTCCCGCGAGTCGGGGCTCATCATCGGCATCAGGTAGAAGGTCCGCTCCTTGAACAACGTGCCGACCCGCTCCAACCGCTCGCGGTTTTCCAGCAGGAACCACGCCGTGTACAGCACGACCTCGACGCTTTGCACTTCATTGGCGTGGATGCCACCGTCAATCCAGATGGCCGGCTTGCGGTCGGCGTCGCCGTCCTCGAAATCGCTGAGGGTCATCACCCACATCTCGCGGTCGCCAAAGCTCTTGCCCAGGCTCTCAAGACGGCAGAACTCGGGATGCGCCTCGGCCAGCTTCTTGAGCAGCGCCGTCGTCTCGGCGTAATCGTAGAAGCGATTCCAGGCAATCTCGACCTTGGGTTCCGGCGGACGCCCGACCGGGGCATACACCGGTCTCCGCTCGACGGGCTCATCGGCGGCGGGCTCCTCTTGGGCCCAACACACCGCGGTCGCCCACGGCAGCACGACCAGCCCCGCCAAACAAGCCAGCCAGCGGCCAGTGATGTGGCGAACCCGTCTTGGGGAAACCGAACTCTGGGCGAATGTCATTCCTTCAACTCCAAGCTGTGCGTTGCCTCTCCCACGGCGGGGGCCCACACCCGCAGCCGTGCCTCGCGGGTCGCGGCCGGGCCGGCCGAGACGATCCACTCACTCTCGACCCATCCGCCGCCGCCTTCCAGTCGTTCAATCTGCCGCCGTGGGGCACCGGTCACCAGCGTGGCACCCTCGGGCAGTTCGATGGCGATCTGCACCGGCTGATGCGTCTTGACGGCTTCGCCCATCTTGTTGAACGTGGGCCAGCGACCCAGGTTGCGGACCTTGGCCGTGACCTGGAAGACCTCGCCACCCAGCGGCTTGACCACGACCTGGGCGATTTCCAACTTCGGCAGCCAGCCGGTCAGCTCCACCAAAAACTCGGTGTGGACCTTGGCCAATGGGTCCAGCTCTCCGGCGGGGGGATTCAGGCGATAGAACGGGCGAAACCCGCCGATCTCGACCTGTTGACCGGGAAAGTCGGGGTGCTCGAAGGCCTGCCACGGCGAAAAGCCCGCGATGCCTTCCCGTTCGAACCACTGCAAGTGCTGGCGATCCAACTCGCCCCGCTTGTCGGCCTCGGGCTTCTTGGCCGCGTTGTCTTCGTCGGCCGGCTCGGCATCGCCGTTGTTGTTCTGTTCGTCGTTGTCGTTCTGTTCGTTGTTGTCGTTCTGCTCGTCCTTGGCTTTGTCCTCCGCATCCGCCGCCCCGTCAGGCAGGGCGACTTTAGGGATCCACCAGCCGCGGGCGGCAAAGCTGGGGCGGCCATAGTGGAAATAGGCCCACTCCGAGAACGATCCCGCACCCGCCGGCGAGGGCGGTGCATCCTTGCCGCCGTGCAACTGGCGATACCGCTTGAGCAGCGGCTCGATCAGCTTGGCGTCTTCGGGATACATGTGGGTCTTGATCCGCTGGCTGGCGACCTTGCCATCGGGCTTCCAGGGATGGAACAGGTTGTCCTCCGGCGAGAAGCAAAACACCACGGCGATGTTCACCCGATCGAAGGCGAAATCGGCCACCGCCCGGGTCTCGGGCTCCGACACCTGATGCGGCCCGGCTTGCGGCTTGAAGAACGGATACTTGAAGGTCCAGTTGCGATTGAAGCTGACGCCATCGCCGGGATCCTCGTTGAATTCGCTGTCCTCGTCGTTGTCCACGCCCTCGCTGAGCAGCCGATACTGGCCGACCTCGCCCCGGGCGGGATCCGCTTCGACCAGCACGCGATCGTCCTGGGGATGGGGCACCCAGCGACCACCCGGGTCGGCCACCCGCATCTGGGTGATGAAGCCGTCGCCATCCAGGTCCTCGGGCGGATCCTCACCGAATTGGCCATCGCGGTCGTCGTCGGTTCGGCGGGCGTTGCCGTCGTGTTGGCGATAGGGCTGGGTGAAGAAAGCCGCGTTGGCGTCGGGGCTGGGGCGGGGGATGATGTAGAAGGTCACGCGCTCCAGCAATTCGGCCAGCTTCTCGTCTTCGTCGGCCTGTTCGACCAACCGCTGGGCGATCCGCTCGGCGACCTCGCCACCCATCAGTTGAGGCCCATAGACGTTGCCCAGCACCAAAATGGCGGGTTGTTCGTCGGGCGTGTCATGCCGGCTGAGGGTCAATAGCCACACGTCGTGGCCGCCGGGTGTCTGGGCCAACGAGGTGCGGGTCACGTCCGGGCGTTCGGCCAGTTGGCCGATGCGGGCTTCAAACTCGGCGAAGGTCGCATAGCCGTCCATGACGGGGCGGGGCTCGTCGGCCCAAGCGCGGTGTACCGCCACCAGCCCGGCCACGAGCAAGACAAACAGCAGGTAGGGTCGAATCACGGGCGTGTCATGCGGGTCAGGGGGTTCGCTCTGGGGCCATGCTTTCTAGCCCCCGCAGTATGCTCGGTCCACCCCGCGATGGCAAAGGGTCACAGCAAATCGCGGAAGCGGGCCATGTCGGTTTTCTTGGCGATCAGCAGCATCATTTGATCGTCACTGAGCCGGTAATCGGGGCTCGGCAGAATCTCCAGCTTGCTGGTCAGCGCGTCCTTGACGCCCAGCACCCAAATGCCGTAACGATTGCGGAGGTCGGCCTGCTTGAGCGTCTTGCCGAACAAGGCGTCGGGCACCGCCATTTCGATGAAGTCGTACTCCGAGTCGACCGGCAGAAAGTCCAGAATGTTGGGCCAGGTCACCCGATCGGCCCACATGCGAGCCATTTCGACTTCGGGAAAGATCACCCGCTCGACGCCCAAGGCATCCAGAATCTTGCCGTGTTCGATGGTCACGCCCTTGACCAGAATCCGCCGCGCACCCAATTCGCGGGCGTGGAGCGTGGCCAGCAGCGATGGCTCGATGCTCTCGCCCAGGCTGATGAACACCGCCGCCGAGTTGGCGATGCCCAACTGCTTGAGCACCTGGCGATCGGTCGTGTCGGCCGTGACCGCCTCGTACAGCACATCCTTCAGGGCCTCGGCTCGTTCCGGATCGGAGTCCACCCCGGTGACCCGCATGCCGTTGCTGGCCAACTTCGTGGCCATCGCCGTGCCAAACGAGCCCAGCCCCAACACAAAGAAATGCCTGACTTCAGCCATGATGGATGCTCAAGGGAAACGGATACGGCCTTGCTGCTTCCTGCAAAAGTATCTGATAACGAAACGGGTCGCACTTCCAGCATGTTCACGGATGTTTCACAACGCTTGCCATTTCATAGAATCCGTTTGGTTTCGTGCGATTTCACGGGAATCCTTTCTGACCCGGAACCAGCCAGCCGCCCCGATTCAATGCCGGAAGTGCCGGCGACCGGTGAACAGCATGGCGATGCCGTGTTGGTTGCAGGCCTCGATGACGGCCGAGTCCTGCTTGCTGCCTCCCGGTTGCACGATGGCCACAATGCCGGCGGTGGCGGCCTCGTGGATGCTGTCGGGGAAGGGGAAAAAGGCGTCGCTGGCCAGCACGCCCAGGGGCAGCCCCTCGCGGGCTTTCTCCAAGGCGATCCGCACACTGTCGACGCGGCTCATTTGGCCGGCCCCCACGCCCAGAATCCGCTGGTCGCGGCCTACGACAATCGCATTGCTTTTCACCTGCCGCACCACATGCCAGGCAAAGGCCAACGCCGCCCGTAAGCTGGCATCCGGCGTCGTCTCGGTCACGCACTCCCAGGCCTCCGGCGTGGCTGGGGCGACGTCGCGATCCTGCACCAACAGCCCACCGTCCATGTATCGGAACTCGCGACTGGGCTGGGCAACCGTCATGGGCCCGGTGGCCAGCAACCGCACGTTGTTCCGCCACTTGGGCTTGGTGGTCAGAATCTCCAGGGCCTCGGGGCTGAAACTGGGGGCGACAATCGCTTCGATGAACCGACCGGGTTCGGCCAAGGCCGCGGCGGTGGGCTCGTCGACCTCGCGATTGAAGCCCAAAATGCCGCCAAACGCACTGACCGGATCGCCCGCGTAAGCCTGCCGGAAGGCCTCGGCCAGATCGTCGGCGGTCGCGGCCCCACAGGGGTTGTTGTGCTTGATGACCACGCAGCACGGCTCGGGCCAGCCGCGGACCAGGGCCAAGGCGCTATCCAGGTCCAGCAGGTTGTTGTAGCTGAGTTCCTTGCCGTGCAGTTGCTCGGCATTGGCCAGCGTGGCCGGTGGGGCGAACCGCTGGGTGTAGAAGGCCGCCCGCTGATGCGGATTCTCGCCATAGCGGAGCTGGCTGTGCCGGTGCATGGCCCAGGGCAAGGTGGGCGGAAAGTCCAACTCGGCGGCTTGTTCGTCGTTGGCCTCGGCGGCCAACACCTCGTGCAGGTAACCGGCAATCGCCGCGTCGTAGGCCGCCGTGTGGGCAAAGGCCGCCGCCGCCAGCCGCCGCCGCTGGTCGGGGCCGGTGCTGGGTTCGCCGTGCTGTTCCAGTGCCGCCATCACGTCGCGATACTGCGACTCGCTGGTCAGCACGGTCACATAGCCGTGATTCTTGGCTGCCGCTCGCACCAGCGACGGCCCGCCAATATCAATCTGCTCGATGGCCTCGGCCACGGCGACGCCTTCGCGGGCGATGGTCTGCTCAAACGGATAGAGGTTGACCACCACGAGTTGAAACAGCCCGATCCCGTGGGCCGCCAGGCTCTCGCGGTCGTCGGGGCGATCGGCGCGTGCCAGGATGCCACCAAACACGGCCGGATGCAGCGTCTTGACCCGACCGTCCAACATCTCGGGAAAGCCAGTCAGGCTGGCCACATCGGTGACGGGCAGCCCGGCTTGTTCCAGACTGCGGCGTGTGCCGCCGGTGCTGACCAGTTCGAAGCCGGCTTCGACCAGCTTGGTGGCCAGCTCGGTCAACCCTGTTTTGTCGCTGACGCTCAACAGCGCCCGACGCGGGACTTCGTGACTCATGTGTTCCTGCAACCGCTGGAGCCAATTGGGGTGTGATGTGTCTTGGCCGATTCTACTGGTCGCCCGGCGGGCTGGGCAGCGGGTCAGAACCGCCGCACCAAAGGCATGGGCGGGGGCATCAATCCAAAGGTGCCAATGCGACGAGCTATCGTCGTGCTGCGCCGAAGTTTGGGGCTTGGCAAGACCTTTTCTTGAAGAAAGTCTCAGGTAAGAATTTCGGCCCGTTGGCTGCTGGAGTTTGAGTTGCCACGGCGAAGCCCACGCGATTAGGATGGTGCCAGTCGTTGGCCAAGCAGGCAACGCCTGGATTCAAGGAGGTGCAAAGCGTGCAACAGAGCCATGGTCGTTCTTCGCGGTCGGTATCGCGAAGCTTACCGCCGAAGGGATTTGATTTCAGCCAGCGGATGTGGAGCATCTGCCACGATGTCACCCGCCGAGTCGAAGACTTGCGGCACATCGACATGACCCGCGTGGCGGTCACCTTCAGCCAGGCCCGCCGCCGCGTGCTGCATGGTCTGCAAGCCAAGCTCACGCCGTTGCGGTTCGAAGGCGGTCACCGCGAGCAGACCCGCGGCGGTCGGGTGTGGACCATCGAACCGGTCTACGGTCCCGATGGCTGTGAGATGCTGTACCTGCTGAGCTTCTATCTGCCACGGTTCTTGGATCAGCCCCGCGAAGAGAAACTCGTCACCATCTTTCACGAGCTGCTGCACATCGGCACCGAGTTCGACGGCGACCTGCGGCGGTTTCCCGGGCGATGCTACGCCCACAGCCGCTCGCAAGCCGACTTCGATGCCTGGGCGGCCAAGCTGGCTCGCGAATGGATCGACCACGGACCAGTCGACGAGTTGCACCAGTTTCTCGACCTGTCATTCACTGAACTGCTGGAACGGCACGGTCGCGTTCACGGTCTCAAGATCCGCTGCCCCAGAATCGTGCCGGCAGCGGCCCCCAAAGTCGAACCAAGAAAGTAGCCCGCTCGACCCTCAAGCGCTCTCTCGTCGCTGGGGCTCCTGAGGGCTGATTCCTTCAAAAGTTTAGGAACCGCGTTTGTGGCACTGGTGGCTTGTCCACCAGTGATTGATAACGCCTGCTGTTGTTCGACAGAAGTCCTCGTAACCCAACTAACACCAGGGGCTTAGGCGGGACTGTCCGACTGAGCCGCACACTGGTGGACAAGCCACCAGTGCCACGAATCTGGTTTGCGGTATTGCGCAGAGATCAGTAAGGCCAACACGCCAGGTGTTACTCAGTCAGCAACGTGTTCACAAAGTACAGCCCGGCATACACCTTGGGATCGACCCAGCGGGTCTTGTAGCGCTCGTAACGGGCCAGCCAGGCGACGGCGCGATCGCGGGCGATGCGGTGCAGGGTGATCTGCTCGCTTTCGTCGCCGCCGCCGGGGCCGAGTTGCACCAGATCGTGGGCCAGAAACAGCGTGACGATCTCGTTGCTGAGCCCGGCCGAAGGCGGTCCCGAGGTCAATTGCCGCCACTGGCCATCGCCGTAGCCGGTTTCTTCCAGCAACTCGCGGCGGGCGGCGGTCTCCAGGGCTTCGCCCTGATCCTGCGGAGTATCGCCGGCCAGCCCTGCCGGCCACTCCAGCACGCGGCCACCGACTGGTGGGCGATGTTGTTCGACCAGCAGCAACTCGTGGTCGCGGGTCACGGCGACAATCACCACCACGCCGCTGGCCTGCGCACGTTGGGCGAACTCCCAGCCGTCGCGGATTTGCAATAGCAGATGGCGACCGCTGTGCAGGGTCTCGGGCCGGCTGCGGGGCATAAGCGTGGGGTTCCTGGCTGGGATCAACCGCGGCGACGGCTCACTTGTCGTCGATCAGGTCGTCGAAGTCCAACTCCACGACGTCCACTTGCTCGGTGTCGCCGTCGTCCTCGTACAGCCAGCCAAACTCGCTGGCGTTTTCTTTGGGGTTGGCCTGTCCCTCAGCGACCTGGGCCTCGTACTGTTGCAGCTCCTGCTGGTTGATCTCGGAGGTATCCTCTTCGTCTTCGGGCTCGTCGGGCAGGGCCTCGGCCACACTGGCCGATTCGTTGCCGCCCACGCTAGCCAGAAAACCCGTCAGCAAGGTATCGGAGTTGCTGGCCCCGCTGGCCTGGGGTTCTGGCAAATCGACCTCGGGCTCGTACGACGCCTCAAACGTCAATGGGCCAATCGACAGCCGGTCGCCCGGCCGCAGCACGGCCTCGGTGACTTTCTCGTCGTTGATGCGGGTGCCGTTGCTGGAGCCAAAATCGCGAACGACGATCGCCCCGCCCACGGCGTCGATCTCGCAGTGTTTGCGGCTCACCAGGCTATGGCCAATTGGCAAGCCGGCCGAGCGGGTCCGGCCCACGAGCACGGGGAACTCGTCCAGGAGGACTTCGTTCTTGCTGGCTCGCCCCTGCACGACGACGAGTTTGAGCTGCATGGTGTCACCCGGGGCCTTCGGCGGAATCACGGAACACGGCGGCGGCGCGGCAAGGGTGGGGGGCACCCACCCGCGGGCATCCGGCCAAGGGTCGCGGCTCGCAACGAGCCAGCCTGGGGGCCGACCCCAACCCCTCAATTATGAACGCTTTCGGAAGAAACGCAAAAGGGGAAGTCGCTCCTGTTGCGATTGAGCGGCTGGGCGGTGAGGAGGTGGACGACGGAAACGCCAAGGGCCTGCGGCACTCACCCCTCCAGCACGACACGCAGCTTCTCGGCGGCGGTGCGGCCGAGGGTGGTGGGGCCGGTGGCGACGTCGACGGTGACGATGCCGGCTTCGTGATGATTGGCCGTCACCTGCCCCAAAACCCCAAGGGTCAGCCCGCTTTCGGTCAGATAACGCAGAAACTCGGGCGATTGATCCAACACCCGGGCCAGCCGGAAACGCTGGCCAAGAGGGCAGTCGACCAGGGCCAGGGTGTCGGCCTGCCGGAGTTCGCCCTCGGAGGTGGGAATGGGGTCGCCATGGGGGTCGCTGGCCGGAAAGCCCAGGTGCTCGTCGATGCGATCGATCAGCCGATCGCTCACGGCGTGCTCCATGTGTTCGGCCTCCTGGTGGACTTCGTCCCAACTCAGGCCCAGGGTCTGGACCAAAAACAGCTCAATCAGCCGATGCCGACGCAACACCCGTAGGGCGAGCTTGGATCCGCTGGGGGTCAGTTGCACCCCTTCGTAGGGGGTATAGGTGACCAGTCCGCTCTCGCCCAGGGTCTTAAGCATGCTGGTGACCGTGCCGGGCGAGACGCCCAAGGCGGCGGCGAGTTGGCCGGTGGCGGCGGAGCCTCCCCCCTGGCTGGTGACGAGTTGGTAGATGGTCTTGATGTAGTTCTCGACCGTCAGACTGGGCACGGAGTGGTCCTCGCGACCGGGGGGCGAACCGGACTTGACGCGCAGTTTAGTGGGCTTTCGTGCGGGCGACCATGACAGGACGCTCGCCAATTGGGTTCGGGCGGGTATAATCGCCCTTTGGACCCCGATTGGTAACCCCCCAGGAATCTGCCGAGCCGTTCGGCAGCGCGAGGTGCGATGGCCGCGACTTTGGAGACACTGCGGAAGCTGCACCGCATTCATCAGCAGTTGGGCGACCTCCGGGATCGGCTGGAGCGTGGCCCCAAGAAAATTGCTGCGCGACGGCATGCGGTCAGCCAGTTGGAAAAACAACTGGAAGAGACCCGCGAGGCCGCCAAGCACGCCCGAAGCGGGGCCGATCAGAAGGAGTTGTTGCTGAAGAGCCTGGAGTCGAAGATTGGCGACCTGAAGGTCAAGTTGAATCAGGCCAAGGCCAATCGCGAGTATCAAATTCTCGAAGAGCAGATCGCCGCCGACGAGATGGCCGCCAGCGTGATGGCCGACGAGATTCTGGACGCCATCGACCGGGCCGACGAGGTCCGGCGGCGGGTGCCCGAGATTGAGAAGCAGCTTGAGCTGGCCCGTGAGGATTTGAAGACCGTCGAGGCCAGCGTGCGGGAGTCGGCCGCGGGGCTGGAGCAAGACGTGGCCCGGTTGCAGGTCGAGTTGGAAGCCACCGAGGAGGCGCTGCCCCGCGAGGGTGCCGAGCGCTATCGGCGGGTGGTCAAGAAAATGGGGCCCGAGGCCCTGGCCGCCGTGGAGAACATGAGCTGCACGGGCTGTCATTCCCGGGCCACCAACAATCTGTACAACGAGCTGCTGCTGGGCAAGCTTGTCTACTGTCCGAGTTGCGGTCGTCTGATGTATCTGCCTGAGTCGCCGGGGCGTCCCGGTTTCGCTCAATCCGACGGCTAGCCAGCGCGTTTCCCTGGACCCCAATGCCTTGAGGTGGCCCTTGGGTCACCGGGGTGGAGCCAATTGCCCGGCCTTGAACGTGGGCCTGGGCTTCGGGGAAGGCCAGAATTTCCCTGTGCGTGAGTCTAAACAGAATCTTTACAACCGGGCCGCGGCCCGGACAATGTCGGGTTGACCGAACGAGGGATCAACCCATCGCAAGATCGAGGAGCGATGATGGAAGCTGCACCCATGACCAAGGCCGGCTACACGAAGCTCCGCGCCCAGCTCGAAGAGCTGGAGGGCGAGCAAATGCCGGATTTGACCCGTAAGCTGGCCGAGGCGCGTTCGGAGGGCGATCTCAAGGAGAATGCCGAGTATCACGCGCTCCGCGAGGAGCAAGGCCACTTGCAAGCCCGGATCAACATGCTCCGCGACAAGCTGGCCCGGGCTCAGGTGATTGATCCGGCCACACTGCCGCACGATCAAATCACCTTCGGGACCACGGTCAAGGTGTTGGACCTGGAGTTCGAAGACGAAGAGACCTACACCCTGGTCGGCGAGACCGAGGACGATCCCGACAACGGGCGGATCCTCGCCAGCAGCCCGTTGGCTCAAGGACTGCTCGGGCATCGCGTCGGCGAAGAGGTCGAGATCGAGGTGCCGGCCGGGCTGGTGCGATTCCGCGTGCTGGA
>JBJHDE010000092.1:0-12539 GCA_050486385.1 Planctomycetales bacterium
ACCTTGCCCCGGTCGCTCTTGAAGATCAGCCGCAGGTCCTCGCGCCCGCGGCGGATGATGGCCGAAGTCCTGTTGGACGCCATCAGCCAGACGACGGGCGTTGCCGAGAAGTTTGACCAAATCGCCTTCCCTGGGGCCGACAGTCAGAAGACCGACTTCTATCCCGAAGGGACTCGCGCACTGGAGTTGTACGACTCGGCGGTGGCCAGCCACTTTCTGCGGACCTTCGGTCGTAACCCCCGCGAGATCACCTGCGAGTGCGAACGCTCGGACCAACCCAGCCTGGTGCAGGTCCTGCATCTTTCGAACGGGGTGACTTTGAACAGTAAGCTCCGGTCCGAGGAGGGCCGGGTCAGCCAACTGCTGGCCGCCGACCTGAGTGACGAGCCCATTATCGACGAGAGTTCCCTGAGCAGCCTGGCTCGGGCCCCCACGCCCCAGGAGCGCGAAGCGCTCGCCGCCGTGCTGGCCGAGACCCCCAGCGACCAACGCCGGTTGGCCGTGGAGGACTTGCTGTGGGCGATTCTCACCAGCCGCGAATTCTTGTTCCATCATTGAGACGAGTCCTGCTGATGAAGCCGCTGCGTCAGATGGCCTTCGCCGCGTTGGTTTGGGCGTGGGCCTGGGGAATGGGGCGGGCCGACGAATCGCCGCCCGATTACGTGAAAGACATCCAGCCGCTGTTGACGCGGTACTGCGCTGGCTGCCATAGCGGCGAGTTCGCGGATGGCGGTTTCGATGCCGAATCCTTCGCGGGCTTGGCCCGGGGCACCGAGAAAGGCCCGGCCTTTTTGCCCGGCGACAGTACGTCGAGCCGCATCATTCGCCTGATGACCGGCGCGGCCGAACCCGCCATGCCGCCCGAGGACGAGCCCCAGCCCTCGGACGCCGAGATTGCGCGACTCAAGGCCTGGATCGATGCCGGCGGGATGGGCCCCCAAGGCGAACAGGCCCAGCGCACGCAATTGGTCGTGCCGCACGTTCCGCCCCAGGCCGAGCATCCCGCCCCGGTGACCGCCGTGGCCATCAGCCCCGATGGCCAACGTCGGGCCGTCGCCCGCTTCCGTAGCGTGGCCGTCTACGAGGGCGACGCCGACCAGCCGCGATGGGCCTTCGACGAGCATCCCGGCAAGGTCAACGCCGTCGAATTCTCGGCCGATGGCCGCTGGCTGCTGACGGCCTCGGGCGTGACCGGCCTGTATGGCCTGGCCACCCTGTGGGACCTGGACAGCGGCGAAGTGGTCCGCCGGTTCGAAGGGCACCGCGACGTGCTGTACGGGGCCACGCTCACCCGCGATGGCAACACGCTGGCGACTGGCAGTTACGATCACACGGCCATCCTGTGGGACGTGGCCACCGGCGAACCCCAGCATCGCCTGGCGGCCCACAATGGGGCGATCTTTGACGTGGCCTTCAGCCCCGACGGAACCCTGTTGGCCACGGCCAGCGCCGACGAGACCTGCAAGGTCTGGCACGTGGCCAGCGGACAGCGGTTCGATACGCTGGGCCAGCCCGAAGGCGAAGTCTACTCGGTGGCCTTCAGCCCCGATGGTCGCTTCGTGGCCGCCGCCGGAGCCGACCACCGCATTCGCCTGTGGCGTTTGGAAAGCCGCGAGCGACGCAAGATCAATCCGCTGGTCATGGCACGCTTCGCCCACGAAGGGGCCATCCTCCGTCTGGCTTACACGCCCGACGGTCGCGGTCTGGTGAGTGTCTCGGACGATCGCGAGGCCAAGTTGTGGGAGACCGGCTCGATGCAGATGATCGGCCATTGGCCCGGTCAAACCGATGTGGCCGAGGCCCTGGCGATTGAACCCAATGGACGGGGCGCGTGGTTGGGCCAACTCGACGGCGTGGTGCTCCGCCGCGAATTGCCTGAGATCCGCCAGCAGGCCACGGCCGCCCAACAGCGCGAGGTGGCCCCACGGCTAGCCGCCGTCCAGGGCCAGGGCCTGAAACAACAGGACGAGCAGGAGCCCAACGATACGCCCCAGTCGGCCCAACGGTTGGAACTGCCGGCGAGTGTCCGCGGCGTGATTCATGGCGAGTCGGACACGACCGACGTCGACCTGTACCGTGTCACGCTCGGTCAGGGCGAGCAATGGGTCATCGAGACCAACGCCGCGCGGAGCAAGAGCCCCTTGGACTCGAAGATCGAGATCCTCGACGACGCCGGCCAGCCGTTGGTGCGGGTGTTGCTGCAAGCCACCCGCGACAGCTACTACACGTTCCGGGGCAAGGATTCCAACACCAGCGACGACTTCCGCGTTCACAACTGGCAGGAGATGGAACTCAACGAGTATCTGTACTCCGATGGCGAGGTCGTGCGGCTGTGGCTCTACCCGCGGGGGCCGGATTCGGGCTTTAAGGTTTATCCTGGCGAAGGCAACCGGCACACCTTCTTTGGCACCACGCCCACGGTGCATGCCCTGGGGGCACCGTGCTACATCGTCAAGCCCTGGCCGCCAGGAGCCGAGATTCCGCCCAACGGCCTGCCGGTGTTTCCGATCTACTGGGAGAACGACGACGATTCATCCCGCGAATTGGGCAAGGACTCGCGGTTGATCTTCACTCCACCCCACGACGGCGACTACCTGGTGCGGGTCAGCGATGTCCGCGGCTTCCAGGGCCAGGACTTCAAGTACACCCTGACCGTGCGACCCGCCCAGCCGGACTTCCGCGTGCGACTGGAAGGCTTCAACGCCGAGATTCCCCGAGGCGCCGGCCGCGAGTTCCGCTTGCGGGCGCAACGCATCGACGGCTACGAGGGGCCGATCACCGTCGACATCGACAAGCTGCCGGCGGGCTTTTCGGTGACCAGCCCGGTGATCATCGAAGCCGGGCAGCTCGCCGCTTGGGGGACGATCACCGCCGACCCCGACGCGGAAATGGCGGACGAAGAGGCTCCCGACGCGGAACTCATTCCCCAGGCCCGTGCCCGAGGCCAGTTCGGCGACCAACGCCTGGAACACGCCGTCGAGGGCTTCAAGGCCCTCAAGCTGGCCGATCCGCCCCAGGTGCTGGCCACGATGGAGCCCTTGAGCGGCCAAGCTCCCACCGATGGGCCGTTGGTGCTGACGCTCAAACCGGGGCAAACCGTCTCGGCCCGGGTGCGGGTCGATCGCCGCGATTTCGCCGGGCGGATCGAGTTCGGCAACGCCGACGCCGGCCGAAACCTGCCGTTTGGCGTGTTCGTCGACAATATCGGGCTCAACGGCCTGCTGATTCCCGAGGGTCGCCACGAGCAAGAGTTCTTCATTACGGCCAGCCCCATTGCCGAGCCGGGCGACCGGCTGTTCCACCTGAAGCTCAACAACGTCAGCGGAGGCGTGACCACCCAGCCGGCGGTATTGCGGATCGAGCCGTAACCCCCGCGGGCGTCACCTGCAACTCTCGTTGGCCTGTCACCGCCGCGGGAACCGGGCGAGGGAGCCTCGATTCTTCGCCCCGTCGCAGTTAGGCTAAAAGTCGGCTTCCGACGGCCCGCGTGCCGCGCCCGGTGTCCGGCGACCTTTGGGTCTCCGGTCGACACGTTCCAAGCTTTCCCTTTGCCAGCAACCCGGTTGATGCACTGATGACACGGTCTGGATATTTCTGGCTGGGCCTCGTCGTGGCCCTGGCCTTGTTGACGCCCCAACTCGCCCTGGCCCAGATGAGCCCCGAAGAGCAACTCGCCACGTTGCGGGCGCCCGAGGGCTTTGAGGTCCAGTTGTTCGCCTCGGAACCGCTGGTGCGGAATCCGGCGGCCATCGACGTGGATTCCCAGGGTCGGGTGTGGGTGGCCGAAATCCAACACTACCGCCGCGATGCCAAGGATCCGCCGGCCGATACGATCAAGGTTCTGGAAGACACCACCGGCGACGGTCGGGCCGACAAGGTGACGGTGTTTGCCGAGGGCGTGTTCTGCCCGATGAGCGTGTGCGTGCTGGGCGACAAGGTCTACGTGGCCACCAGCCCCGACATGTGGGTTTACGAGGACAAAGACGGCGACCTCAAGGCCGACGGACCACCCAAGAAGCTGCTCACCGGGTTTGGTGGGAAGAACCACGATCACGGTGCTCACAGCATCGTCGTGGGGCCCGACCATAAATGGTACATGGCCCACGGCGATAGCGGCTTCAATGTCACGGGCACCGACGGATCGAAGATCCAGTACCGCTGGGGCGCGATGATGCGGGGCGAACTGGACGGCTCGCAATTGGAGTTGCTGGCGGTGAACTTTCGCAATCCCTACGAGCTGGCCGTGTCCAGCTTTGGCGAGGTGTATTGCAGCGATAACGATAACGACGGTAACCAAAGCTGTCGTATCTGCTGGATTCTGGAAGGCGGCAACTACGGTTGGTTCGGCGGACCGCCCTTCAACCTGAACCAGCTCAACCAGCGGCTGGCCGCCGACGTGCCCTATCGCGAGCAGCACCACTTTCGGGCGCACATCCCGGGCCATGTTCCGGGGTCGTTGCTCACCGGCTTTGGCTCGCCATGTGGCATGTGCTTTTACGAAGGCGACGCCTTCGGCCCCCGCTACAAGAATCATCCCTGGCACGCCGATGCTGGTCCGCGGGAAGTGCGGATCTACCGGCACGAGTGGTCGGGCTTCACGCCGCGGGCCACGGCCGAAGTCGTGTTGGGCAGCGAGGGCGACTCGCACTATCGCCCGGTGGATGTGTGTACCGCTCCGGACGGCAGCGTGTACGTGGCCGACTGGTACGACCGCGGCGTGGGTGGTCACAATTACGACCAACGCCGCTTGGGCCGCATTTTCCGCTTGGTGCCCAAGGACAAAACGCTCACCCGCGTGGGCAAGCCGGGGCCGTACTCCACGGTGGCCGATGCCATCGAGGGCCTGAAGAACCCGAACCTGGCCACCCAGTATCTGGCCCGCGAGAAGCTGCTGGCCGCTGGCGACGAGGCCGTGCCCGCGCTGTTGAAGCTGAAAGACCACGAAGACGCCAACTTCTGGGCCCGCGGGCTGTGGCTGTTGGATCGCCTGGGCGGTGACGCCCGGAATGCCGTTGTTGAGGAGTTGTCCAGCGACGACGCCGCCCAGCGAGCCCTGGCGGTGCGGATTTTGCGGCGGCATGGCGACCGGTACGCCGATCGGCTGTTCAAGCTGGCCGGCGATCCCTCGGCCGAGGTCCGTCGCGAGGTGTTGCTGCTGGCCGGCCAATTGCCCTCGGAGGCGGCGCTGGCCACCGTGATTGAACTGGCCCAGCGGTACGATGGCAGCGACCGCTTTGAACTGGAGACCCTGCACATCGCCGCCGGCGGCCCGGCCCCGGGAGCCCAGGCGAATACCACCAAGCGCGAAGCCGTCTACCAGGCCCTGGCCGAGAAGAATCACTTCGAGGTCGACAACATCGCCCTGCTGCAACTGCTCAAGCCCGAGCGGGCGGCCGAAGTCCTGTTGGGCGGCTTGAATGATCCGCGGCTTGACGAGGACAAGGCCCGCCGGCTGATTGCCGCGGTCAGCCGGCTTGAAGACGCCTCGGCTGGCAAGGCCCTGGCCGCCGCCGTGGGCCGTGAGGGACTTCCCGCCGAAGTCCGACGGCTGGCCCTCTCGACCTTGACCGGCCAGGTCGCCGGGCCGTGGGAATCGCTCAAGGACGACGAATCGGTGGCCCAGGCCTTCCGCAAGGCGCTGGCCGATACCGACCTGCAGGTCGAGGCCCTGCGGCTGATCGAGTCGCAACAACTCAATCGCTATGCCCCCTGGGTCCTCGAACTCGCCCAGTCCAACGCCGCGACCGATCGCCGGCTGCAAGCCATGCGGGTCGTGACGCTCCTGCAACCCGAGGGCACCTCCGAAGCGCTGCGGGCGTTGCTCGACGACAAGGACGAGGCCATCCGACTGGCGGCCCTGGCCAGCTTGATTGACGTCCGCGATCTACGGACCATTCGCGAGACCGTCGACCAAAACCGGAACAACGACCCTTTGCAAAAGCGGATGGTCGAGCGCCTGATGAACGACAGCGGCGGGGCCTTGATCGTGCTCCGCTTGGTCGATGAAGCCAAGCTGGGCGAAGCCGCCAAGTCGCAGGCTGTCGACTTGGCCATGCAGCACCCCGACACCAACGTCCGCGCGCTGTTCGATCGGTTCATTCCCGCCGACAAGCGGCCGCAGTCGCTGGGAGCCGAGATCAACCCCGAGACCATTTTGGCTCTGGAAGGCAACGCCGGGCGCGGCGAGCGGATCTTCTTCCAATCGAGCACCGCCCAGTGTGGCAACTGCCACGTGGTCGGCAATCGCGGCAAGAACATCGGCCCCGACCTGAGCCAGATCGCCCGCAAGTACGACCGCGCCGCCATGCTGACGCATGTGCTGGAGCCCTCGCAGGCCATCGGAGTGGACTACCAGGGCTATGTGCTGGAGACCGAAGACGGCCGGGTGCATGCCGGTTTCTTGCTCAGCCCGCCCGAGGGCGACCTGGTGATGCGGACCATCCAGGGCGAGGTCGTGCGCGTGCCCGCCGACGATGTGGCCGAATTGCTCAAGCAGGAAAAGTCGCTGATGCCCGAGCTGCTGCTCAAGGACGCCACGGCCCAGGACGCCGCCGACCTGCTGGCCTATCTGATGAACCTGACCGAAGAAGTCCAGCCGGTGGACCGTTTCCGCGTGATTGGGCCGTTCGGACCCGGGTTGGATCGGGCGTATCCGCCCGAGCAAAATCCCAAGAGTCCGGACTTCCAGGGCGACTACACCGGCAAGTCGGATCGCAAAGTCCGCTGGGAGGTGGTTCCCGCCGAGCATCGCGATGGCTTCCATCAGATCGATACGGTCAAGTACGCCCAACAGCAGGGCGTGGCCGGCGACCGCACGGTGCATTACGCCCTGGTCACCGCCGAGAGCCCCTCGGCCCAGACGGTCCGCCTGCTGGTGGGCAGCGACGATGGCGTCAAGATCTGGGTCAACGGTCGGCAGGTGCATCGCAATGCCGTGAGCCGGGCCGTCGGCTTTGCCCAGGACACCGTGACCGTGCCCCTGGAAGCCGGCAAGAACGTGATTCTCATGAAAGTTGAAAACGGCGACGGACCGGGCGGCTTCGCCCTGGCGATTGCCGCCAAGCAACCCTTGCAGTTGGGCGTGGAATGACCCGCCGAGCCCACCCCATGCGACCCGCTGGATCCATTCAATCCGACACTGTGAGCCCCCCGCTGATGCTCAACCCCCGCCAGACTCGCAGCTTTTTGATGCAGCGTTTCGCGGAGGTGGGCATTCAGCCCAAGAGCCGCTACGGGCAGAACTTCCTGATCGACCTGAACCTCGTGGAACTGCTGGCCGAATCGGCCGAGCTGTCCCGCGAGGACCTGGCCCTGGAGGTCGGCGGGGGCACCGGCTCGTTGACTGGCCTGTTGGCCGCGCGGTCCGGTCACGTGGTCAGCGTGGAAGTCGATCCGCAGATGGCCCAGCTTGGCCGGCAGACGCTGGCGGCGTTTGATAACATCACGTTGCTTCTGCAGGACGTTCTTCGAAATAAGAACAACCTGGCCACCAACGTGCTGGAGACCGTCAGCCAGCGGATGGCCGCCGATGGGCTGGCGCGGTTCAAGCTGGTGGCCAACCTGCCTTACAACATTGCCACCCCGCTGATCAGCAACCTGCTGTCCAGCGAGCCGCTGGTCCACAGCATGGTGATCACCATTCAAAAGGAAATGGCCGATCGACTGGTGGCCCGCCCGTCCACCAAGGATTACGGCGCCCTGTCGATTTGGGTTCAAAGCCAGTGCGACGTCGAGATTCTGCGGGTCATGCCGCCCACCGTGTTCTGGCCTCGACCCAAGGTCGATAGCGCGATCGTGCGGATTGTGATCAATCCCGAAAGGCGGCAACGGATTGGCGATCGCGAGGCGTTTCACCAGTTTACGCGGGCGATGTTTTTCCATCGTCGCAAGTTCCTGCGGAGCGCCCTGGTCAGCGCGTTTAAGGATCAGCTCACCAAGCAGGATGTCGACCAGCTCATGGGTCTGGCCGGCTTAGCGCCCGACGCCCGCAGCGAGCAGCTCGACCCCGACTCGATGCTGGCCCTGTCGGATTTGTTTCTCGAAGCGGCGCGGTAAACCTTGCCGCAAACCGCGCTTCCCCGACGCCTCGCCACGGGGCAAGGATCTCGGCCATGGCACACATCCCTGGGTTCACAACGCCAACCGAGCCCGCGCTCATCAGCCGCCGCGGCCTGTTGACCCGCGCCGGTTGCGGGCTGGGGGCCTTGGGCCTGGCCGGGCTGCTGGCCGAACAGGGCCTGTTGGCCGACCCCGCGGCCACCAGCGTCAATCCCCTGGCCGCCCGCGAGGGGCATTTTCCCGCCCGGGCCAAGCGGGTGATCTGGATCTTTATCAATGGTGGTCCCAGTCATGTGGACACCTGGGATTACAAACCCGCGTTGGATCGCTGGCACGGCAAGAGCATCAACGAGTTTGATGCCTCGTTCACCAATACGACGGGCTTCTTCAAGAATGCCGTCGGGGCCCTGATGAAAAGCCCGTTCGCCTTCACGCCGCGGGGCGAGTCGGGCAAGATGGTCTCGGAGCTGTTTCCCCACCTGGGCGAACATGTCGACAAGATGGCCTTCATCCACTCGGGCCACACCGAGAGCAACAATCACTCGCCGGCCCTGTTCATGATGAACTGTGGCCTGCCACGGATGGGCCTGCCCTGCGTCGGAAGCTGGGTCACCTACGGCCTGGGTAGCGAAAGCCAAGACCTGCCCGCCTTCGTGGTCATGAGCGATCCCAAGGGCCGCGGACTCCCCAAGGGCCATGCCGGCAACTGGAGCGCGGGCTTCTTGCCGGGCGTCTTTCAAGGTACCCACCTGCGGCCCAGCGGTCCGCCGATCGACAACCTCGCGCCGCCGGCCGAACTGGACGATGCCGCCCAGGCCCGGCAGTTGGCCTTGTTGGGCGAATTGAACGCCCGCGACGCCGACGCCCATCCGGCCCAGACGGAACTGGCCGCCCGGATGGAAAGCTACGAACTGGCCTTCCGCATGCAAACGGCGGCGCCCGAGGCCTTCGATTGGCGGAGCGAGCCCGAAGCGGTGCAGCAACTGTATGGCATTGGCCGGCCCGAATGCGATCATGTGGCTCAGCAGTGCCTGACCGCGCGGCGGCTGGTCGAGCGGGGCGTACGCTTTGTGCAGATTTACTCCGGTGGTATGGAAAACCAACGCAGTTGGGACGGCCACGCCGACATCGCCGGCAACCATCGCCAATTTGCGGGCGAGACCGATCAGCCCGTGGCTGGCCTGTTGGCCGATCTGGCCCAACGGGGCCTGCTGGACGACACGCTGGTCATTTGGGCCGGCGAGTTCGGGCGGCTCCCCATTGCCCAGACCGGCGACAAACCCGGCCGCGATCACAACCCGCACTGCTTCACCGCCTGGCTCGCCGGTGGAGGAGTGAAGGCCGGCGTCAGCTATGGGGCCAGCGACGAGATTGGTTACAAAGCGGCCGAAGACCCCGTCCACATCAACGACCTGCACGCCACGATCCTGCATCTGCTGGGGATCGACCACACCCGACTGACCTACCGCTACAACGGCCGCCGCTTTCGCCTGACCGACGTGGGTGGTCGGGTCTTGCAGCCGATTGTCCGTTGAGCAGCCTCAGACAAGGTAAAGCTTGGCCTTCATCGGAACTGGGGGAAACTGAGGGGTGCCCCCCCGTTCGATTTATGGCGTTGAGGGTGGGGCGAGCTAATCTAGTGAGACGCGGCAGTCCGTTCTGGCAGGACGGGCTTCCCACCGCACGGTGGCATCCGAACCGGTTGGGCGGTTCGGACAAGCGAGAGACTCCTTTCGAGGAGTGCTCCGGCTTCGCTTGATGCCTTCCGCGTGTTTCCTCGTGTTCAATCAAACTGACCGGTTCCACGGCACCGCCAGCGGGGTGTCATGCGCCCGAGCCACACACCCGCCTTATCTGGGAGTCACTCGATGCTCTCGTTCTTCGGACTCAAAGTCCTTCAGCGGATGCAAGCGGCCTTTCGTCAGAGCCGCCACCGTACGGTCGAGCAGGCCTCGCGGTTGCACCTTGAATCGCTGGAAGAGCGAGTCGTGCTGTCGGCCAGCGATCTGATGTTCACCGAGATCATGTATGCGCCGAGCACCTCGAGCACGCCGACGCAGCATTGGCAGTGGGTCGAGATCTACAACAGCGGCACCGAAGTGGTCGATCTGGCGGGCTTTGTGCTGGACAACAATAACGGCGCCCAGCACAACTCGGCCAATATCGCCAGCGGTGAGGTCCTGCCGGGCCAAGCGGCGGTGTTCGTCGATGTCAACGTGGGGGCCGCGGCCTTTCGGCAGATCTGGGGCGACAGCTCCATCAACGTGATCGAGGTTTCGGGCTGGAATAATATCAGTGTCTCGGTGTTGGGCGGCCACCTGGGCTTGTGGGAGAGCTACTCCGACTACTCGGGCGATGACGCCACGCATGCCAATGCGGTGCTGGACTTGCAGTTTGCCAGTGGCAGTGGCTGGCCCGCGCAAAACGGTGCGTCCTCGATCTACCTGACCGATCTGTCGGCTATCCCCAGCGATGGCAGCAACTGGGCCCTGAGCAGCATCGGCGGCTCCACGCCCCTGGGCGAAGGCCGACAGAGCAACGCACTCTGGGGCAACTCGGGCGACGATATCGGCTCGCCGGGCTACAATCCGCCAGTAACGACCAGCCAGGTCTTTGTCTGGTCGGGCGCCGGGTCCGACAACCTGTGGACCAATCCCGACAATTGGTCGGGAGGGGCGACGCCCGGTGCGACCGACTCGGTGGTGTTTACTGATGTCGGAGCGGGCACCGTCAACCTGGCCGGGGCCCAGACGGTGTCGACGATCGCGTTCGAACACACCAGCGGCAGCGATTACACGTTCACCGCCACCGGCTCGCTGGCGTTTGATGCGCTGCTGCACACCGGCGAGGGGACGACGGTGTTTCTCGCGGCCCTATCCGGTAGCGGGGCCTCGATCGACATCGAGAACGGCCGGTTCGAGCTGTTCCATGGCAATAACCAACTCGACAGCACGTCGACGATCACGGTCAGCGGCGACGGCGTGCTCTACACAAACGCCAATCCCCTGGGCGACGCCGCCTTGGTGCTGGATGGTGGCGAGTGGGTCATCGGCAGCACGCCCGCCATCACAGCCAACCAGCTTGAGCAGCGCTGGTTCCATGGACTGGCCAACAACGACAATCACCTCAACGACATGGGCAACGGGGCCAATGGCGGCTTCCTGGCCATGACCCCGCGGGGGACGAATCGCTATACTGGTCCGCTGAGCTTCGCCAATCACGGTGCTTTCAACAACGCCGCGCAGTTCACGGGGGCCAATATTTCCGGTCCCTTTTCTGGAAGTGCCGGCGTCAACGCCGACCACTTTGGCTTCGTCTGGATCGGGTACTTCACGCCGACGATTTCGGCGAATTTCCAGTTCGGGGCCGGCCAGACCTCGGGCGGGTTGGATGACAACGGCGTGATCCTGATTGACTTCAACGAGGATGGCCTCTTCACCAATGCCGACGAGCGGGTGTTCAGCTCGCTGTCGGTGGGTTGTTGCAACAGTGTCGTGGGCGACACCGTGGCGCTCACCGCCGGCGAAACGTATTTCATCGCGATTGGCTTTCACGAGAAGGCCGGTGGCGAGCGGGGATCGTTCAACTTCCGGATCGATGGTCACAGCACCTTCGACAGTTGGCGGGCGATCAACCCCTCGGATCCAGATCAGGCTGGCTGGTGGTCGACGGTCGACGTGGCTCCCGCCGACTTCTCCGACACCCACCTCACGGTGCTGTCCACAAGCACCGTGACACTGGAAACCGATGCCACTCTGGGCACGCTGACCGCGGCCGCTGGCGCGGCTGTGACCATCCAGGGTGGGCGCGAACTGGAGGTCACGACAGGCGTGACCCTGCAAGGCGATTTCACCATTCACACCGACACCGGCACGTTGGTCACGCTGCCCGCCATCAGCGAGACCGCCACCTCGTCGATCAGCTTGCTCGGTGATGGGCAGTTCATCCTGCCCACCGGCAATAGTTACACCGGCCACACCACGATCGGTTCGCTGGTTGAGATCCGGAACGCCGGTGCCCTCAGCACCACCGGCGGAGGCGTCACGGTCGAGAACGGCGGCTCCTTGCGGCTGGTGGGCGGATTCTCGGTCGTCAATACCGGCACACTCACGCTCTCCGGCAACGGCGGTGGCCAGGGGGCCCTGCACTCGGTGTCGGGCGACAATCAGTGGCATGGCCCAATTGTGCTGGACGCCAACGCCACGATCCGTACCGCGGCCAACTCCTTCGAACTCCGTGGCGGCATCAATTCCGCGGGCCACCAGCTCACCATCGACGCCAACGCCACGACTCGGGTGCTGACCACCGGCATCACCGGCAGCGGTAGCCTCCGGAAGACGGGTGGCGCGGTGCTGGAACTGCGGACCGGCAGCAACTTCACCGGCGGCACGACCATTGCCGCGGGCATCATCGACATCAACGCCGCCGACCGCCTGGGCGCCGCCGGTAGCCAGATCGTCGTGCAGAGCGGCGGCCAACTC
>JBJHDE010000093.1:0-12458 GCA_050486385.1 Planctomycetales bacterium
GTCCTCCACACCCTTGATGTGGTGGCCGAAGTTTTCACCCGGAAGCCCAGCGGCGCGGAGCAGCGAATTGTGAATGGTGTTCACTGTGCGCCAACCCGCCTGGCCGCGCTCGGGATAGACGAGGTAACGGCCGTCGAGTTTCATCCGCGGCGCACCGCCGAGGAGCACCATCGGCCATTCGAGGCACTGCGTGTGATGTTTGTCGGCCGCGTCGCTGAGATACACGATGACCGTGTTATCCAGCATGGTGCCGTTGCCCTCGGGAATCGCTTCGAGCTTCTGCATCGTGCGCGCGATGAGGCCGAAGTGAAACGCGCGGATCGCCTCCGCCTCGGCGATGGCCGTCTTGTCGCCTCCGATGACAGCGTGGCCGATCGGGTGTTTGGACCGCGAGGCGAACTTCGAGAACTGAATGTTGAAGTGCCGGAAGCCGACTCCGGAGGCGATGGTGACGACGTCGGTGAGTCCCGCGATGAGCGTGGAAGCCGCGAGATCGAAGTGGGCGCCGAGCCGGTCCTCGGGGAGATCGGAGGTGAAACGCGCGTCCGGTTTGATCAGTTCCCTCGTCTGGTCCCTGGCCGAAGCCAGCACGCGGCCGTTGCGTACGCCGATGTTCTCATACGCTTCGAGATAGGCATCGAGTTTGCCCTTTTCCCCGGCGGGCAGGTGAGTCCGCGCGCGGCTGATGTCTTCCTTAAGGTAGTCGAGCAGGAAGCCCTGACGCCGCGTGGTGTCGGAGCCGGCGAGCGGTCCGAAGATGTGCTGATGCGCGCTGACGGGATTGCAAAACGTCGCCGCGCTTTGGTTCGGGCCATGGGCGGAGCAGTTGAAAATCACGTCGCGATCCTGGGAGCTGACACCGAGCACGACATTCTCGAACACCGTCCCGGCATTTCGCCCGAGCACGCAATCGACCGTGGCGTCATGCACGACTTTGCCGTCGCGCGTGTTGTAGGCACCGAGCGCGCCGTGGCTGGTGGAATGTCCGCCGCCACAGACCTGGCCATTGATGCCCTGAATCACGACCATGCGATTCGCATAGCGCGCCACGGGCTTTAGTGACGTGGGAAGTTGAGCGCCGTC
This sequence comes from Planctomycetales bacterium, assembly GCA_050486385.1. Classification (GTDB taxonomy): domain Bacteria; phylum Planctomycetota; class Planctomycetia; order Pirellulales; family Pb10988; genus JBJHDE01. The sequence continues at coordinate 1,084 of JBJHDE010000093.1, forward strand.
GAGCGGAAAGGATTGAAGCTGCCGCCGGTCGGCACGCGGCACGAACGGCAGGTTGAGCGGATGAAGTTGCTCGGGCGGGAGGCCGTTGCCTTCCAGCACGAAAAGGAACCGCGGCGACTTACGGTCGACGCCCTCGGCGGCCTGCCCGAGCGAGTTCATAATGGGCGAGAGATAAATGGTGCCTCCGAGGCTGAGGGACAGCTTCCGGAGAAAGCGGCGGCGATTGATGAAGGTCATGGTCGTCTTCCTAAAGTTCATGGTCCAGAGGAATCGAGCTGGCCGCTGCGATAGAGAAATGAATCCGACGTGAGAAGCGTGAGGATGGATTCCTTCAGGCTGCCGTCGCTCTGCTTGTAGCTCGTTTTCATATCAATGAGCGTTGGCGCATCGTCAAGCGTTTCATTACGACCGAGGAAGTAGCGGAACACGTGCCGGAGGAAAACCTGATGCACCTTCGGCGACTCGGCGAGCGCATGCACATACTCCACGGGGTTCGCCACTTCCCGGCCCCAGAATGCTCCCGTGGTGACAACGGGCTTCGACATTTCTTCGGTTCGGAATTTCCCGAACAAATCAAACTGCTCAAAGGGCAGCCCGGTCGGGTCCATGCGTCTGTGACAGTTGATGCACTGCTCAGCGCGCGTGACATGCATTTTCTCGCGCAGCGTCAGGGAATCGTCCTCCGGCAGTCGCGCGTCGACCTCGACCGGCGCGTCGGGCACGATGCCACCGAGCAGCTTGGTCGTCACCCAGCGGCCGCGCTGGATTGCCTGATTGTTTTGGTTATCGGAAAAGGCAATCAGCCACGCCGGATGCGTGAGAATGCCCGCGCGCTCCACCGCCGGCATGTCCACCCAGCGAGCCTGCTTGCCGACCTGTTCTGGCGAGAGGTTGTAGTTTCGGTGATAGTCCTTGTAGCCGTTGTTGCGCTTGATGTGGGCGATTTTCGTGCCGGTGTAGTTGAACATGCCGCGCACGAAGTAGCGGCGGGAAGTCAGCAACTCGCGTAGGACATGGCGGTCTTCATCAAGGATGCGGAGGACAAACGCATCCGCGTCCGCCAGCAAAAAGTCGGGGTGATAATTATTCGTGTCGGCGTCTTTGAACACCTCCGTCACGTTCGGATACTCGAAGTACTCATGCGAGAAGCGCAGCAGGCGGTCGCGCATTGCGTCGCGTTTCAGGTAATCGCGCAGAATGTCTGCGAGCGCCGCGCGGTCGTTCGGATCGCAATTCGCCACGGCGGCACGCAATTGGCCATCAGGCCCCCCGATATCCACCGCGTAGCCGAGCGCGGTCGCCATTTCCGCAGGCGAAAGATACCGGCGTCCGAAAAGGTCGGGCTCACCCTCACCAAGTTCGCTGCGAAAAAGTACCTCAGGACGCAGCATCATCGCCTGCACCGCCAGACGATTCGCCGCCTCGGCACCCATCTCGACCGCGGTTCGCTGGTGCAAGCTGACCAGTGACTGAAGCTCCTGCTCCTCGGCCTTTCGGCCCGTGATGTCAACGAACGCAGCGGCCAGCGCTGTGCTGACGTCCACTTCGCGCTTCTTCGAATATCCCGGCCACTTTTTCGCCATGAACGAGTCGGCCACTATGTCCGTTTCGAGTAACAGCATTTCCGTCGTTGATCTGTCGAAGGTATGGATGTTCGCGTAGTCGAGAAAGGCGTGGGCCGGGCCCCGGTAAGGAAACGAAACCGGCTTCGCGTTGTTGCGTCTGTCGTGAAAAAGTTGGCCGTTTGCCGTCCACTGCCGCGTGCGGCGGATGAATGAATCCACATCCAGCCGCCAGATCCGCGCGGGCGTCGCGGCCTTGCGCACCGCCGGTTCTGTGAAAAGCGTTGCGTGGTCCACGTAATTGCCGTTCTCCGGACGTCGTAGTTTCTCCTCCGCGCTGAAACGCTGCTCGCCATCGGCGCCGAGCACGTTTTCGATCCACGCGACGACGCCTTCCGACGCCACCTTTTTCGGCTGCGGCTCATCCTCGGGCGGCATGACCTGAAACATCAGTGCCTCGGACACGCGACTCAGCAAGTCGGCGTCCTCCGCCGTCGGCCTGACAAGATTCAATTGGTCCAGCCGCACTCTGCCATGCTGTTTATTCGGCCCGTGACAAGCGATGCAGTGCGCTTGGAAAAACTGCTGTGTCGCCGCGGGGTCGAACTCGGCCGCGTGAGTCGCCAAGGCGGGCGCGATGAGCAAGAGAGCCGTGCTGATGGAAATGGAAGTTCCGCGAGGAATCATGGGTTCGTCTCCGCTGAATGGGCCTTCACAGCTACGCCATACATCAGCGCGAAGGGAAGGGTCTTGTCTTAGCGAACATGCGCGGGACCGAGCACAAACTCGCCCGCCGGCACATCCGCGCGCCAGACGGAAAAGGAGAGATACGGCAGACCTTCGGAATCCACTTCGATACCTTCGGCCTCCGCCAGGCCCCGCATCCATGGCCCCACGCGCACCCATGCACGGGTGTCCTGGAAACGGGCTTTCAACCAGTTGGGTGCGGCTTGGCGTGTGTCGATGAGAACAAACACCGCCGAGGCTTCGCGTAGGGTCAGCGTTAGTTCATAAGCACCCTCCAGCCGAAACTGATGGTAAGTGCGCACCAAGTCCGCGCCGCGCAGCCATGCCGGCAGCGAGTCTTTCGGCCCCGGCGCCCAGCGTGGATTCGGCTTGTCGGTGAATGCGAGCGCGCCCGGCTGCATGCCCCCGCGTACAACGCCATAGAACGGATGCAGGGAGTCGTCGCCAAGATTGTCCCGCAACGCCGCGATCACACCCTCGGCCGGCACCTGCTCCAGGCCCGCTGCATTCACTGCTAGCGCCACCTCCGTCCAGCGTCTCAGGCCCGCCATGGCGGTGAACCGTACGGCCTCGCCTTCATTGATCGTGGTGAACTCGCCGCTCGTTGGTCGCACCTTCACCTGACCGGAGAATACCGCAACGCGTGACTCACCGGCCGCATCTGCTTCCACGCCGAAGCGCGTGCCGAGATCCACTACTTCACCTGCGTCCGTCGCCACAGTGAAGCCCTTGCCGTGCTTGCCGACATCCGCACTCAACCGCCCTTGTTCCAATCGCAAAGACATCCCTGATTCCATGGTCGCACGCAGCGGCGCATTCAGGTCCAGCAGCACACCGCTGCTCAGACGCAGCCTCAGAAATCCGCTCTCCAAGACCAGTTCGCCCTGCGGTAGCTCCTCGCCCACGCGCAGCAACTCCTCCCGCCCGTGAAGTCGCGCGTCATTGGCCTCCACGACTTGCATGGCCAACCCGTCGCGCCGCGTATCGAAGAACACCGCCAGCCCGGCGAACACCGCCAAGCACGCTGCGAGGGCCAGCCACGAGGATTTCCGCCAAAGTGGCTTCTCCCGTTCTCGCGCCGCATCCGAGTTTGGTGGAACAATTTGAAATGCCCGCCGCCGGAAGACGTCGTGCATCGCCATCGAACGCAATTGGGTCGCGACAAAGAGGCGGCGACTCTCCGGATTAGCCGCCAGTTCCTGCTCCAGGGCCGCGGTTTCCTCCCGCGACAGCGCACCGTCTTGATAGCGCATCACGCGCTCCAGAAAGGCGATGTCGGCAGCTTCATTCGCGTCTGGTATCATATGCCCCCCTCCTCTGCCAAACGCAGACGCACACAGTCACCGAGAGTTTTATGAATGCGGGCAAGTGCCTGATACACTGTTTCCAGCTTGCGCCCCATTAACGCCGCGACCTCGGCACAGGGCCGACCTTCGAAATAGCGCAAGCGAAGCAGTTCACGGTTGTTGGGGGTCACCTGCTCGATGCAATGCTCCAGCGCCTCATGAACTTCGTCCCCTGGAGAACTTGCGGGCCACTCCTCCGCCAGCCGCGCAAGCATGTCCTCGCTCAATCCAACGTAGTGCCCGTCGCGTGCCCGCAGCACGTCGATGGCTCGATTGCGCCCGGCCACCCGCACCCAGTTGATCACGTGGGCTGCCGTTTCAAACTCCGTCGCACGTGCTACCGCCTTCACGCAGACCTCCTGAAAGATGTCCTCGGCCAGATGATAGTCCCGCGTGACATTGGCGATGAACGCCGTGAGCGGCAGCCGCTCGGTGAGAAGCGCGGCGATGATGTCTTTGGGATTGGGCATGACTCTTCTTCGGTACGGCGAACAATGCGGCAGGCGCTCGGCGGCGAGGTCCTGGGCCTGAGCCTTCAGCAGTAAGACGAAAAATCTCGCCGATACTCGACATGGCCGCGAAGAATTTGTCCTTGGGCGACAGAATCCCCGCGATCGCAGTCTGGCCCAGCCTGAACGTTGCCATCACCAGACATCATGCGTTCAACGGCTCGTGGCGTGCCGTAAGCTTCACGCGGAGGGCAGCGAGTGGACCTTTGACCACCGCTTTGCCTGGTGAAATCCCAGGCTTGCTCTCCGCCCGCGCCAGGGCAAAGGGCCCAGGTGGACCTCGACATGGCCCTGGCGATCGAGCGTGGTGCAGATAAACCGCCGCCGTTCTCGAATACCGAGCGCCTCGAGTTCCGCGGCGGGATACTCGCCGTCAAGAGTCTCGCCCGCTTCGGATGTCAGGGTCACGTAGGCGGTGCCGTCTTCGATCTGATCGACAAAGCCCTCGAATCGTTCCAGAAGGGTGGCTGAGTCGCAGGTATCTGGGCCAGTTTGCGACGGATCGGCTGATCGAAACGTACTGGGTTCTCTCAGGGTTGGGTCGATTCGATCGATGGATAGAGAACACGCGGATTGGTCCATCGCTTGGTCCAAGTCGATCCTCAGCACGTCGACTGGTCTCTCGGTGGCGACGAACGAGAGTTCGAGAGTCGTGGGACGCGCAACCGCCATACGCCGCGCCGATTCATAAAGCCGCGTGTACTCGTGGGCCAAGTCGAGCGCCCTGGCGACGCTCTGGACCGCGGGCGATCGCACCAGATGGCGGCCCAGAGGGGCCAGTTCGGACCAGGCCTGTTGCTGGCGGTGGTTCCAATCGGTGGCCGAGGCCGAAACCTGCCACAACTGGTTCAGGCAAATGTCGTCGAAACGCCCCAACGACGCGCTGCGTCGGGCAATGTCCACAAGCAGCCAAGTCAACGGCTCGGCGGCGGCGTGGTCATCGCCGAGTCCGCGAGCGATCGCCACCTGCAGGGCGGTGGCCTCCAAGGGCAGCGGCGCGAGCGTCTGGAGTGTTTCCAACACGCAGGTCAACCGCTCCGGAGGCAGGTCACCGGATACGAGGCGATCGGCCAAGGTGCTGGATAAGTTGATTTCGGCTGATCATGGGGATTGTCTCCTGGGGAACATCGCGCCGTTCCGGTGCCTCGCGAACGCCGCAGGCATTCGCCTCGTTCCGTGTCCCTTGGGTTCCAAGGTTTCGACGGGGCCAGCAATCCACGCGGCTCCATGCCTTGGCGGCGATGTGTTCCACCCTGAATTCTACCCGCAGTCGCCCGGGCCGACCAAATCCCGGCGATCCCCCTCCCCGAGCGGGGCGGTTTGCCACAGCGGCGGGTGGGGTCATTGATGCTTGCGGCGGCGTGCTCTACAAACGCAGGCGGGATTCCGGCGGTTCCATCGATTGGGCGAGGTCGGGGGTCCCGCGTGCGTTTGGACCCGTTCTCCCCTCACTGCCGGCCAGCGATCCGGCTGCGAGCGCCTCGATGCCACGTGTGGTGATTCTCGATCCCCTTGCCGAGGAGGGGTTGCGTCTCCTCGAACGTTCGCCCGGCATCGAATACGAGGTGCGGCTGGCCCCGGATGGCAAGGGCCTCAAGGGCGAGGCCCTCCGCGAGGTGCTGGCCGACGCCGATGGGGCCATCTGCCGCAGCGGGGTGAAAATCTCCGCCGAGGTCCTGGAAGGCAACCGCCGCCTGCGGGCCATCGCTCGGGCGGGCGTGGGCGTGGACAACATCGATGTTCAGGCCGCCAAGCGGCAGGGCATCATCGTGATGAACACCCCAGCCGGCAACACGCTCAGCACCGCCGAACACACCATCGCCCTGATGCTGGCCCTGTCGCGGAACGTGGCGCCCGCCTACCAGAGCCTGATTGACGGCAAGTGGGACCGCAAAAGCTTTCAGGGCGTGCAGCTTGCTGGCAAAACGCTGGGCATCGTGGGCCTGGGCCGCATCGGCCTGGCCGTGGCGCAGCGGGCGTTGGGCCTGGAGATGCGGGTCCTGGGTTTCGACCCCTTTCTGCCGGCCGAGCGAGCCGCCAGCTTGGGCATCGAGTCGGTGGCCACCGTCGACGCCATGCTGCCGCAGGTCGATTACCTGACGGTGCATACTCCGCTGAACGACCAGACGCGCAACCTCATCGGCGAAGCCCAGCTCGAACGGCTTAAGCCCGGTGTGCGGCTGATCAACTGCGCCCGAGGCGGCATCTATGACGAAGCCGCGCTGCAAAAGGGCTTGGAGAGCGGCCAGATCGCGGGCGTGGCACTGGATGTGTTTCTTGAGGAGCCTTGCTCGCAGCATCCGCTGTATGGCAAGCCGGGGGTGGTCTGCACGCCCCACCTGGGGGCCAGCACCCACGAGGCCCAGACCAATGTGGCGGTTGAGGCCGCCGAGCTGCTGATCGACTTTTTCCAGACCGGGGCGGTGCGTCATGCGGTCAACATGCCGCCGATCGACCCCAAGGAGCTGACCGGACTGCGGCCCTATTTGAACCTGGCCTGGCGACTGGGTCTGTTGCAGGCCCAACTGGCCGAGGGCAGTCCGCCGACCAGTGTGGATCTGCTGTACCGCGGCAAAGTGGCCGAGGGCTCGACCAAGCTACTGAGCGCGGCGTTTTGTGCCGGCTTGTTGCAGCCGGCCTTTGACTACGAGATCAACATCGTCAATAGCGAGGAGTTGCTGCTGGAACGCGGCATCCACCTGCAGGCCAGCCGCCAGCGCGAGACCGGCGATTTCAGCTCGCTGGTGGTGGCCACCGTCCGCAACGACCGCGGCGACCAGCACATGCTGGCCGGCACGGTGTTTGGCAACCAGATGCTGCGGCTGGTGCGGCTGGATGACGAACGCCTGGAGGCTTACCTCGACGGGGTGATGTTTATTTTCCACCATGAAGACCGACCTGGCGTGATTGGGTTTTTGGGGTCGGTGTTGGGTCAGCACAACGTCAACATCGCCGCCATGAGCGTCGGTCGCGCCCATCCCCACGAAGGTGGGCGGGCCATCGGTGTGCTGCACCTGGACAATTCGCCCCCGCCCGAGGCGATCCGCGACATCCTCGAGCACGACAAGATCCACGGGGTCCAGGTGGTCAACCTGCCGGCTGTTGAGAGCCTGCCGGCGTGGTTGGCGGGCTGAGCCTCGCCCGCTTTGGCGGCCCTTGGCCCATGAGATTGGGGAGGGCGCTTGGCTGAGGGTTTTGCTAAGACACCGCGATCGTCCCCGTGCCATTGTCTGGGCTTGCGCGGCGGGGGAAGTTCGCGTGTCACTCATCAGGGTGGGTATTCGGTCAGGAGCCGCAGGCTTGCCGGATAGTTTTGTAAGGTGATAATAGTAGTTAGGTATTCCTCGCCGCACGATACTGGCGAGTCCGGCGGGGCGCCTGAGGGTGCGGCTTCCGTTGAGGGGCCCGGGTCGGGTATTCTGCCGGGGTCCGGGCGTAATTCGGAAGCTCGGTTGGCTGGCCCCAGAGTGTCAAGACACGAAGGATCGAAGTTCGCATGGTCGAGAAGCCCGCAAAGCCCAGCCCCGTGGAAGCCGTCAAGGGCGAGAGCCGCAACCTCCGCGGCGAGATTGCCCAGGACCTGGCCTCCGATTCGGACAGCTTCAGCAAGTCGAGCCAGACGTTGCTGAAGTTCCACGGGACCTACCAGCAAGACGACCGCGATCTCCGCAAGCAGTTGCGGGCCGAGAACGAAGGCAAAAAGACGAAGGCCGTCATCTTCATGGTCCGCAGCCGCATCCCCGGCGGCAAGCTCACCAGCCAGCAGTTGCTGGCCCAAATCGACCTGGGCGACGAACTGGGCAACGGCACGCTGCGGGTGACCACCCGACAGGGTTTGCAGTTGCATGGGGTGGTCAAGCACGACTTGGCCGCCACGATCCGGCGGATCAACGAGATCCAGCTCACCACGCTGGGGGCCTGCGGCGACATCAATCGCAACGTGATGGCCTCGCCGGCGCCGTTTGATACGCCGGTGCATGCGGCGATTCAGAAGCTGGCCGACGACCTGGCCACGGCGTTCTCCGCTCGAACCCGGGCATACCACGAGATTTGGCTGGCGGGCGAGGGCGACGGCGAGGACGTACTGGTGGGCGGGGGCGAGCCCGAACCCGAGAACGAACCGCTGTACGGCCGCTACTACCTGCCCCGGAAGTTCAAGACCGCGGTTGCCTTGCCGGAAGACAACAGCATCGACGTGGCTTCCAACGACCTGGGCTTTGTGGCCATCCACAATGGCACCACAGTCGAGGGCTACAACGTGATGGTCGGCGGCGGCATGGGGCGGACCCCCAGTGCTGCCAAGACCTTTCCCGCGTTGGCCAAGACGCTGTGCTTTGCCCGTCCCGAGGATGTCATCGAGGTGGGCGCCGCGGTGATGCGGGTGCAACGGGACTTTGGCAACCGCTCGGACCGCAAGGTCGCGCGGCTCAAGTATCTGATCGCCCGCTGGGGGATGGATCGCTTTCGTGACAAGGTGGCCGAGTACTTCGGTCAGGCGTTGGATCCGGCCCGCGAGGTCGAGATCTCGGAGGCCCGCGACCCGTTTGGCTGGCACGAGCAGGGCGATGGTCGCTGGTTCTATGGGCTGTACGTCGAGAACGGCCGCATCAAGGACGAGGGCGATTACCGGCTGAAGACGGGTCTGCGGCGGATTCTGACCGAGCTGGATCCCATGATCCGCCTGACGGCCAATCAGAACATCCTGTTTGGCAACCTGGCCGAGGACCAGAAGGCTCGGCTGACGGGCTTGCTCCGCGAGCACGGCGTGCCGCTGTCGGGCGATCTGCGGCCGATCCGCGTGCTGTCGATGGCCTGTCCGGCCATGCCGACCTGTGGGCTGGCCGTGGCCGAGAGCGAGCGGTTTCATCCCGAGATGATGGATCAGATTGAGGCGATGCTGGCCGAGTTGGGCCTGGATCGCGAATCGCTGGCGGTTCACATGACCGGCTGCCCGAATGGCTGCGCTCGGCCCTACAACTGCGATATCGGCATCGTGGGCAAGACGCTGGGCAAGTACACGGTGTTGGTGGGCGGCAACACGTTGGGCACGCGATTGAACTTCATCTACAAGGATCTGGTCCCTGGCGACGAGATTGCCAATACGCTCCGCCCGTTGTTCGAGCGTTTTGCCGCCGAGCGGACGCCGAACGAATTGTTTGGCGACTTCTGCGATCGGATTGGCCCCAAGGGTCTGGGGGCCGAGGCCGAGCATCGCGGGGTCGAAGAGGACGCCCTCCGCGAGCAGGCCCGCATCGAGGCCGAAGCCAGTGTCGGCGAGCCCGCCTGAGTGGCGGTATTTGGGGGGTGATCCACCACCTGAAGGCATTGCCAGCAACTGGTCGGACTTTCCGAGAGGCCAGTTCCTGCCCCTCTTTATGCCTGATTGCCCATTTGGGTGGTCCTTGCCGGCGGCAATTGTTGACCGGCGGGTGGGGCCGGAATATAACGCGAGGGCTTTGGGTCAGAGTCCCCAGGCGGCGAAGCTTTTGGGGTTATCGCGGCCGGGCTGATCGAAACGTCGAGAAACCGGCCGGCCAAATTCCTCGTCGCGGCGGTCGGGCTCATTCAGCGGGAATAATCTTCTTGGGCTGGGTCGCTTGCCGCTCGATGCGGAGTAGCGCTACGATCCCCCAGGGTCGGCTTCGGGGACGAATGCTCGGCCTAAGCGGACGGTTTCACCAATCTTCGGCCGCCCAGATGGGCGGTCGTGGACTCTCTTGGCGTCGGAATTGCGGAACGCGTTGCCCGGGTCGAGGTCCCGATTGCGTGACTGTGCCAAACCACATCAAAGAGCAGATCCGTCAGAGCATCAATCTGATTGATCTGGCCAGCAGCTACCTGGAACTCCGACCCTCGGGTCGCGTGTTCAAGGCACTGTGTCCGTGGCACAACGACTCGAACCCCAGCCTCACGTTCAATCCCGAGCGGCAGAGCTACAAGTGCTGGGTCTGCAACGAGGGCGGCGACATCTTCAGCCTGGTCATGAAGCTCGAAGGCGTGGGCTTTGGCGAGGCCCTGCGGCTGCTGGCCGAGCGGGCAGGCATCCGCCTGGAGAACGAGCACGCTGGCCCCGTCGATCGGCCCACTGGCCAACCGAGCGAAAAGCAGGCCCTTTTTCAAACCATGGCCTGGGTCGAACAGCGGTACCACGAGTGCCTGCTGAAAGAGGCCCTGGCCGCCGAGGCCCGCGACTACCTCAACGAGCGGGGCATCTCGCCACAGAGCATTCAACGCTTTCGCCTGGGATTTGCCCCCAATCAGAGTGATTGGCTTCGCAACCAGGCCCGCCGCGACCAACAACCGCTGCCCCTGCTGGAACGCCTGGGCTTGGTGGCCGAGAGCCAAAGCGGCGGCCACTACGAACGCTTTCGCGGGCGGGTGCTGTTTCCCATCCACGATTTGCAGGCCCGGCCAGTCGCCTTGGGGGGGCGGATTCTGCCCAGTTTGTCGGAGCGGACACCGGCCAAGTACGTCAACAGCCCCGAGAATCCGTTGTTCTCGAAAAGCCGATTGTTGTACGGATTACACCTGGCCCGCCCTGCCATTCACCGAGCGCGGACCGCCGTGGTGGTCGAGGGCTACACCGACTGCCTGATTGCCCACCAATTTGGGGTGGAGCATGTGGTCGCCGTCTTGGGGACCGCACTGACCGAGTTGCACCTGCGACTTTTGCGGAGTTTCGCCGATCGAGTGATCTTGGTGCTGGATGGCGACGAGGCCGGGCAACGCCGGGCCAATGATCTTCTGTCGCTGTTTATTGGCGAACAAATGGACCTGCGGGTGCTGACTTTGCCCGATGCCAGCGACCCCTGCGATTATCTGCTCAATTACGGGGCCGATGCGTTTCGGCAGGCCCTGAGCGAGGCCCCCGACGCCTTGGATCACAAGTTTCGGCAAGCCACTCGAACGATTGATCCGCGGACCGATACGCACGAGGTGGCCGAGGCGGTTCAGGAGATCCTGGGTATACTGGCCAAGGCGCCGGTGCTGAGCGAGCGGACCACCGTGGAGTCCGAGACCAAGCGGCATCAGATGCTGCAACGGCTGGCGCGGCACTTTTATTTGCCCGAGGACGAGCTGCGGATGCAGTTGGCTGCCCTGCGACGACGGGATCATCAGCGGCGTGGCACCCGAATTGCACTTCGTAGCTCAGCCAGCGAGGAGCCGGTCGGGGTCGAGGCCCTGGTGCGACCGCTCCCCTGGGAGAGCGA
>JBJHDE010000094.1:0-12353 GCA_050486385.1 Planctomycetales bacterium
TTTGAACCTGCGACCTTCGGGTTATGAGCCCGACGAGCTACCAGACTGCTCCACCCCGCGGCGGACCCGAGACACTACCGGCGCCTCCAGCTGCGTGCCAACCCCGACAGCGCGGCCAGACCCAGCGATATCACGCCATGGCGAAGGCGATCGAGAACACCGGCTTTCACATGGATCGGCGCATCCAGCTCATCAAGTCCAACTATCATATGTACCGACTATGCGCTGGCTCGACGTCTTCGGCCCCCACGGAGTAGGCAAGTCGACGACCTGCGGGCTCCTGCCGGCCAATCCGCGCCCGGCGCCTGCTGGTCCGCCCGACGGAGTTTGGCCATCTGGGCGTCTTCCCGGAACACGCCGCCCACTGGCCGTGGCTGGCCGAGCAACTGGCCGCCGTGGCCGCCCGCCGCGACGAGCCGCCCAAGGTGCTGAACCTGTTTGCCTACACCGGAGCCACCACGCTGGCCGCCGCCCAAGCCGGAGCACGGCTGGTCCACCTGGATGCAAGTCGCTCGGTCGTGGCCTGGGCCCGCGAGAACGCCGCCGCCAATGGACTGGCCCAGGCACCGATTCGCTGGATCGTGGACGACGCCCGGGACTTCGTCGAGCGCGAAGTCCGACGCCAACGTCGCTACGACGGCATTGTGCTGGACCCGCCCAGTTACGGTCACGGCCCCAAAGGCAAAGCCTGGCGGTTGGAGGATCACCTGCCGCCCCTGCTGAGAAGCTGCCGCAGATTGCTGGCCGAAGATGGATTCATGCTGCTGTCGGCCCATACGCTGGGGTTCGAAGCCCCACGGCTGGCCGCACTGCTGGTCGAGGCCCAACTTGCGCCCCAACAGCCTCCACTCGCCCAAGAACTTGGCCTGGACACCGCCGACGGCCGCAGGTTGATTTGCGGGGCCTCGGCCCGGGTCGGGGCGTGAACCGACGAGCGGCGACAATCCTCACAAGTCGGGGATCGGATCGTCGGGGCCGATGGGCTTGCCTTCCCACACCGGGGTCATGCCATCGAAGGTCAGAATCCGGTGCTGGCTGCCCGGCGAGGGCGGTCGATCGACCTCGGGCAGCCACGCCCGAAGTTCCTGCTTAATCGCCTCGGCCTCGGGCGTGTCGCTGAGGTTCTTCCACTCCCGCGGATCGGCCTCGATGTCGTACAGCTCTTCGCTGCCGTCGGCATAACGGATGTAGCGCCAGCGTTCGGTCCGTACCGCGTGATTGCCCTGATTGTGGCTGGTGATCGCCGGCCGCTCGCGCGGGGCCTGGGCATCACGAAGCTGGGGTCCCAGGCTGATGCCCTCCAGATCGTCGCGCTCGGGCAGGCCGCACAATTCAATCAACGTGGGATAGATGTCCAACAGCTCGGCCGGACGCCCGCACACGCCTTCGGCGACCCCGGGGCCCGCGAAGATCAAGGGCACACGGGTCGAGCGGTCCCAGAGGGTGTTCTTTCCGGTAATCCGTTTCTCGCCCAGATGCCAGCCGTGATCGCTCCACAGCACGATGATCGTATTGTCGGCGTGGCCGGACTTCTCCAGGGCGTCCAACACGCGACCGACCTGGTGATCGATAAAACTCACGCAAGCCAGGTAGCTGCGGGTCAGGTTCTTCCACTCATTCGCCTCTTGCAAAAACTTGAGCCGAGGCTCGGGCAGATCCCAGTGCAGGTACCACGAGAATCGCGGCGTGTCGTCGCGCTCCGCGGGATGGGTCGGCGGCAGGACCAGCGTATCTTCGGGGTACAGGTCGAACCACTTCTGCGTGGCGTAACACGGCACATGCGGTAGAAAGAACCCTACGGATAAGAAGAACGGTTCCTGGATCTCGCCTTCCAGTTGTTCGACGGCCCAACTGGCCACATGATAGTCGCCCTTATCTTCGTCGCGGTGGGGAAATACGCCCCAATCGACCAGCGGGTGGTTGGAAGGCGTGTTCACGAGTTTCTGTTCGGGACGAACCCGGATGCCCGCCGGCGGGCCCAAGTGGTTGAACTCGTTCGCGCCTCGCCCCCGACCGTAGCCACCATGATAAATCTTGCCCGTCGAATACGTCGTGTAGCCGTGGGCTTCCAGATACTTGGGCAAGGGCACCAGGTTTTGAAATTCCGGCAGGTTGCGGAACCAGGGACTCAGCCCATAAATGCCCGTCGACGTGGGTCGCCGGCTGAGCATCAGGCTGGTCCGCGAGGGATTGCACAGCGGCGTCTGACAGTGGGCATTCGTAAACAACGTGCCCTGGGCTGCCAAGGCGTCCATCCGTGGTGTCTGGGCCTGGGGATGACCCTCCAGGCAGCCGATCCAGTCGTTCAAATCGTCGATGGCGATGAACAGGATGTTCGGCCGCTCGGCGGCTTCGAGGCTCGCCGCCACCAGCCACCCAGCCACCACGAGTCCCAGCGTGCGAATCATGAGGTTCAACCGAAATGGAGGGAATGAAGTCCAAGAACCGCGGGTGCAAACGACGGCACCTGCGTGATCAGCGATTGCGACGCACGGGCCAGGGCAGAACACCGCAACGCTCGGCCCAGGCGTCCCACAGCTTGGCCAATTCAGCGACCCGCTGGGGATGCTCGGCGGCCAGATTGTTGGTCTCCGAGCGATCCTCGGCGATGTTGAACAACCGCCACTCGCCGTTGTGCGGGGCCACAATTTTCCAATCGCCGTGCCGCAGGCCGCGGTTGCCCTGATGCTCCCAGCCCAGCGGCTCGGACCGGGCGAGCGATTGGCCCCGCAAGGCCGGCAGCAGGCTGACGCCCTCCAGCGGAATCAACGGCTTTCCGTCGCGCTCGTCGGGATAGGCCACACCCGCCAGTTCCAGGCAGGTCGGCATCAAATCGATCACGTGGGCCGGCTCGCGGAAGAATCCGCCGGTGTTTTCCAATCCGCTGGGCCAGTGGACAATCAAAGGCGAGGCGATGCCGCCTTCAAATATATCCATTTTGAACTTGCGAAAGGGCGTGTCGCTGACGTTGGCCCACTCCAGGCCGGCGCTGGCGTAGGACAGGCCCGTGCCAATTTCGGCCCCAGGTCGGCCACGGCTGAAGCCACCCGGCCCGCCTTCGGCACTGCAACCGTTGTCCGAGAAAAACAGAATGATCGTGTTGTCGAACTGGTCCAGCTCTTTCAGCTTGGCAACCAGGCGGCCGATGTTCTGATCGATGCTATCAACCTGGGCGGCATAAATGCTCATGCGGCGGGCGAGGTCCGCCTGCCGGGCTTCGTTCGACGCCTCCCACGGGCGGGCCTGGCGGTCTCGGGGGCTGAGTTTCCAGCTTTCGGTCGCCAGGCCAAGTTGCTGCTGTTTGGCAAACCGCTCGTCCCGGATTGTGTCCCATCCGTCTTCGTAGCGTCCCTCGTACTTGGCAATATCTTCGGGCTTGGCTTGCAGCGGCCAATGCGGGGCGATGTGGGCCAGATACAGAAAAAAGGGCTGCTCCTTGCTGGCGGCTTCGTTCACAAAGTCGAGCGCGTAGTCGGTGAACAGATCGGTCACGTAGGCCTCTTCCGGAAACTCGACCTTCTCGTCTTGCAGTGTGAAGAAGACCTGATCGCGAATCTGCAAGGCATCGCGGAAGTACACGCCGCCACCACTGGGCGTGCCAAAATAACGGTCAAAGCCGCGTTGGGTCGGCCAATGCTCGGGCCGCGATCCCACATGCCACTTGCCGGTCATCAGCGTGGTGTAGCCGCCCTGCCGCAAGGCCTCGGCAATGGTCAGGCAGCGATCGTTGAGATAGCCCTGGTAGCTGGGCACGCCGTAGTCGGCCACCATGTGACCAATACCGGCCTGGTGGGGATACAGCCCTGTCAGCAGGCTGGCCCGTGTCGGGCAACAGCGGGCGGTGTTGTAAAATTGGGTGAATCGCACGCCCGCCTGAGCCAGCCCGTCCAGGTGCGGCGTGGCAATCTCGCCGCCGTAGCAACCCACATCGCTGTAGCCCAGGTCATCGGCCATCACAAGAATGATGTTGGGCCGCGGGGCCTGGTCGGCGGCATCCACCTCAAGGGGCGCAAGAGCCAACACGCTGACCAGTCCACACACCCAGAGCGTCGCCCACCACCGCCAGTTGCTCAGTCGTCCCATGGGGCCTGTTCCTGCCTTCTTGAAAGTCATCGCTTATCCATCGGGTCGCCGCTAGTATCCGCCGTCCGGTCGCCCGGGTCAAACCGGCGCGAGCCAAGGGGCACCCGGCCGGGTTGACAATTTGGTGGCGTCCTCCCCAGCCAGGCAGTATGCTCAACGCGATGGGATGGCACTCTGGTTTGCGATCTTCGCCCCGAAAGGCAGACACCGATGGCTCGCTCACGCGCCCCAAATCGCCCCAAGATCAAACGCTTTCGTTGGCCCATCGTCGGCGGTTTACTCGCCGCGCTGGTCATGCCGGGCGTGGCCTGGGCCTGCCTGTGGGACAACGAGACGATTGAGCAAGAAGACTACCGCTTTCCGACGGCGGTGGAACTCATGGCCGGGCTGTTTCCACGGCACTCGCCGGCCTTCCACGAGTGGCGGATCGCCGATCGCGAGGCCCGGCTGAGCGAGTCGCCCGATCAACTCGACCTGTACGACGACATCGCGGTGAGCTACGACAAGCTGGGCCAGCCCGAGCGGGCGATCGAATGGATGCTCGAGAAGCAGTCCCGCGAGCCCGGTCTGTACACCACGCTGGCGAATCTGGGGACCTTCTACATCCACAACGGCCAATACGAAGAGGGCCTGGGCTACATCCGGCAAGCCCTGGAGGTCAACCCCGAGGCCCACTTCGGCCGCGAGGAGTATCAGCTCTATCTGGTCGAGTACGTCGTTCTGCGTCAGCAGCACGCCGGCGGCCGTAAGCTGCCGCTCTCGTCGGCGACGGAAGGCCAGGAGACGGAGGATCCGCTCAGGTTGGCCATTGAGTCCGAGCGCGCCCGTCAACTCCCGAAAGGGTTTGCGGCCTACTTGGATCATCGGCTCAACGAGCAAGGCCGCCAGCTCGACCAGCCCGAGGCGGAGAAGGCCGTCACCGGGATACTGGGGATCATGCGGTTTGGCAATCATGCCTCGCCCGTGGTGCTCGAGGCCCTGGGCGACTTGCTGGCGGAACTATCCGCCTCGCAACTGGCCACTCAAGCGTACCTGCGAGCCAGTCATGTGGTCGACGATGAAATCGCTGCCAGCGCGTATCGCGACTACGCGAGCGCAGCAAATATCGGTCCCTATGCGATGGTGAATCCCGAGGATTTCGTGAATCAACTTGAAAGTGCCCTGCTGGAGAAGGTCGCGGAAGGCGACGACTTCTACGCCGAGATTACAGGGAACGAAGAGTTCTGGATTCGCGAAGACTTGGATGTGGAACAACTGTATCGCACAACCTACATGGCGTCCTTGGTCACCGAGTCTCTGGAACCCCAACAGCGGCAAGGGCTGCTGCTGGTGGCCATCGGCTTGATCGTGGCTGGGGTGGCCGCGGCCGCGGGCACCTGGTGGCTGCAAGGCCGTTTCAAACCGCTTCGGGCGTGACCGGAGTTTCGCCACTTCGCACGGCGAGCGATTCACGGGAACCAGCCGACCCGCCCGAGGATTTGCCAAGGGCCCGCGCGATCAGGAGTCCCGGGCTTCTTCTTCCTCCTCGGTGGCGTCGACCACCGAGCTGATCTTGATGTTCAGCGCCCGGATCTTGTGGCGGAGACTGCCCCGAGTGATGCCCAGCAGCTTGGACGCTTGCGTCTGGTTGCCACCACAGTGGTTGAGCACCCGCGTCATGAGCGTCCGCTCCATGAGTTCGAGGGCTTCTTCGTAAAGATCGGTTGAGCCGGCACGGATCCGCTCGTCGATGAACCGCTCCCAGGCGGCCAGCGGCGTGTTCTCTTCGCCGAAGGTGTGGCCATTGGACTCGGCGCCCGGGGCGTGGTGGCCGTTGGGAGCGCTTCGCAGGCTTTCGGGCAGAAACTCGGGCATCAGCACGCCGCCGGTGGCCTGCAACAACGCCTGCTTGACGACGCTTTGCAACTCGCGGACGTTGCCCGGCCAGGGGTAGCGATTCAGCAGGTCCCACGTTTCTGGGGCCACGGCGGCCACCTGCTTGCCCAGCTCGCGATTGCCCCGCAGCAAAAAGTGTTCGGTCAGGGTCACGATATCCTCGCCCCGCTCACGCAGCGGCGGCAGATGGATCACAAAGCCATTCAGCCGGTAGTACAGATCGCTGCGGAACTCCTTGGCGTCGATCATCTCTTCCAGCGGGCGATTCGTCGCGGCGATGACCCGCACGTCGGTCTGAATGACCTCGTTGCCACCGACCCGCTGGAATTTCTGATCCTGGAGCACCCGCAACACTTTGCTCTGGGTCAGAGGGGTCATGTCGCCGATTTCGTCGAGAAACAGTGTCCCCTCGTGGCACTGTTCGAACTTGCCGACCCGTTGGCGATCAGCCCCGGTGTAGGCCCCCTTTTCGGTGCCGAACAGCTCGGCCTCCAACAGGGATTCGGGAATGGCCGCACAGTTGACCGCTAAGAACGGCTTGCCCGCGCGGTCGCTGTGCTGGTAGATGGCCCGAGCGATGAGTTCTTTGCCGGTGCCGTTCTCGCCCCGAATCAGGACGGTGACGTTCTGGCTGGCGACGCGGCCAATCTGCTTGTAGACCTTCTGCATGGCCGGGCACTTACCAACCAGCAGCTCATCGTCGATCCGCTGGCCATCGGCCAGGTCGGCCTCGTCCTGGTCGATCCGCACCGGGGTGTTGATGCGGCGGATCTCGGCCGCCCGCTCGCACAGCGGCAGGACTTCGCTGAAGTCCAAGGGTTTGACCAGGTAATCGTAGGCCCCCAACTTCATGGCCTCGATGGCCGTGGCGCTGTCGGCCTCGGCGGTGATGAAGATCACCGGCAGCTTGGTGTCCTGGGCATGAATGCGGCGGAAGGTCTCCAGGCCCGAGTCGTCGGGCAGCCAGATGTCCAGCACCACCACATCGGGTGAGAACTCACCCAGCGACAGCATGCAATCGCCCGCCGACTGCACGAAATGTACCGCGAAGCCGGTTTCCCGGAACAGGGCCTCGAACTGAAGTCCCACTTGGGGGTCGTCGTCGACGATCAGCAACTTGGGCATCGTGCTCTGGGCGACCTGCCTGGCCGCGTTGCTCCGTGAAGGACGGTAACCAGAGGCCACCAGACCGCAAAACCTTGCGCGCTAAGCAAATTTTGGACCACCGGGGCAAGCTGGTCAAGACAGTCCTTGGGGCCTTCGCCCCTTTGCCAGAGTCCCCGTGGCCGCTAGCCTCAGACCTTTGGACTCGTTTGGCTCCGTGGGAATGGCCTGCCTGATGTCGCATTTCCGCCGATTTTTGGCTTATCTGCGCCCCTACCGACTGCCGTTGATCGTCGCGGCCGTAATGGTGCTGTTCGTCAGTGCCTTCCGGCTGGTGATTCCTTGGGCAGGCAAGTTCCTGGCCGACGAGGTCCTGGGGCGGGAAGACCTGATCCTGCTCAATTGGTTTATCCTGTTCATGGCCGGCTTGGTAGTCGTCCAGAGCGCGGTCAACGTGGTGCAAAATTACCTACTCACCTATGTGGGTGAGAAGATCGTGGTGGATCTCCGCCGCCAACTGTTCGCCAAGATCCAGTCGCTCGACCTGGGCTTTTTCAGCGATCGCAGCGTCGGCGAGCTGACCAGCCGGCTGACCAACGACGTGATGGCCGTCCAACAGGTGATCACCGTGCAAGTCACCACGGTGCTCAAAGACCTGCTGGTGTTCACCGGCGGACTGGCCCTGATCTTCTATCTGAATGCCCAACTCGCCTTGATCATGCTGCTGGTCGTGCCGCCGGTGGTGTTTTTGGGCCGGCTGTTCGGCAAGCGGCTCCGCATCCTGAGCACCGAGGTCCAAGATCGCCTGGCCGACAGCACCGCCCTGCTGGAAGAGACGACCGGCGGAGCCCGCATCGTCAAGATTTTCGTCCGCGAGGACTACGAGACCGGCCGCTTTTCCGAGGCCATCGGCAAGACCTTGATCGCCGCCCTGCAGCGAGCGCGGTTCCGTGCGGCCTTTCTGCCATTGATCACCCTCAGCGGCTTTGCCGGGGTGCTGCTGGTTGTGTGGTACGGCGTGCGTTTGGTGGTCGAAGGCACAATGACCGAGGGCGACTTGCTGGCGTTTCTCATCTATACGGTGATGATCGCCATGAGCATTGGCACCTTCGCCGCGGTGTACGGGCAGATCCAAGAAGCCCTGGGATCGCTCCGCCGGCTGTTCGAGCTGCTCGACACCCCCCGACAAGTCCACGAAACACCCCACGCCCGCAGCTTGCCCGCGGTCGCTGGATCGGTGCGGTTCGAGGGCGTCACCTTCGGCTACGATCCGCAACGCCCGGTGCTCCGCGACATTCAGCTCGAGTTGCCCGCTGGCGAGATTCTGGCCTTGGTGGGCCCCTCGGGCGGTGGCAAGACGTCGCTCATGAACCTCATCCCCCGCTTCTATGATCCCCAGCAGGGGCGGGTATTGGTGGATGGGACCGATATCCGCGATGTCCAGTTGGCGGATCTCCGGCGGCAGATGGGCATTGTGCCGCAAGAAACCGTGCTGTTCAGTCGCAGTGTCCGCGAGAATATCCTCTACGGGCGGCTTGAGGCCTCGGACGCGGAAGTCGTCGCCGCCGCGGCGGCCGCCAATGCCGACGAATTCATCCGCCGGCTGCCGCAGGGCTACGACACACCGGTGGGCGAGCGGGGCACGAAACTTTCCGGCGGCGAGCGGCAACGCATCGCCATCGCCCGTATGCTGCTGAAGAACCCGCAGATTCTGCTGCTCGACGAGGCGACCAGCGCCCTGGACAGCGAATCCGAGCAGGCCGTGCAAGAGGCCCTGGGCCGGCTGCTGGAGGGGCGGACCACGGTGATTATCGCCCACCGGCTGAGCACCGTGAAGTTTGCGGATCGCGTGGCGGTTGTGGACGGTGGCCGGATCGTGGAGCTGGGCACCCACGACGAACTGTTGGCCACCGGGGGGCTGTACGCCCACCTGTACGCCCTGCAGTTTCGCGAGACCGACGGCCAGGCCAACCCGGTTGAGCGGCCGGTGGGATCGTGAATCCCGCCGCGGGTCGGCCGCCGACCGTCGCTCAGCCCTCAAGTCCCTGGGCCAGTTTCGACAGCGCCAGGCTCTCGATTTGCCGCACCCGCTCGCGGGTCAGCCCCAGGCGTTCGCCGATTTCTTTGAGCGTATGCGGCGGATGGTCATCCAGGCCAAACCGCAGCGTCAGCACGGTGGCCTCGCGCTGGTCCATCGTCTTGAGCATCTCCAGCACGTGCCGCAGGGCATCGGAGGTCACCAGGCGTTCCTCGGGCGCTTCGCCGCGCTCGTCGCGGACCATTTCGCCCAGGGTCCAGCTTCCGTCGGGCTGATCGGTCTGCGGCGTGGTGTTGTAGACGCGGATCGCCTTCTTGATGATCGGCAGCTTCTTGCGGGCCAGGCCCAGCATGCGGGCGACCTCTTCGTGGCTGGGAGCCCGGCCCAGGCAGTCCGACAGGCGGTTGCTGGCCCGCCGCCACTTGCTGAGCAGCTCGACCATGTAGGCCGGCACGCGAATCGTCTTGGCCGTGTTGACCAGGCTGCGTTTGATGGCCTGCTTGATCCAGTAGCTGGCGTAGGTGCTAAACCGGGTGCCCATGCTGGGGTCGAAACCCTCGACGGCACGCAGCAGGCCCAGGTTGCCTTCTTCAATCAGGTCCGGCAGGGCCAGGCCCTTGCCCACGTAGCCGCGAGCGATGTTGACCACCAATCGCAGGTTCGCGCGGACCATGCGGTCGCGGGCCTGGGAGTCTCCCTCGGCGACGCGTTCGGCCAGGTCCCGCTCATCGTCGGCCGTGAGCAACGGCGTTTCGTTGATCTCGCGGAGGTAGGTTTCCAGAGGCGATTGAACAGCCGAACTGTCCATCTTCCGCTTGGTCTTGGCCATGGCAGAGCGTTCCCAAAAACGTCGCAAGGATGTCGTTTCAAGGCGTCCGCCCCGGGGAAGCCGTGCCCAACTGGCACGCCACGGGGCAATCGCGGTGCAACAGAGTCATCGTCCAGCGACCCGATACCCCTTCACGTTGGCCTTCAAGCGTCGGAGGTTAGCAGCCTTAGCGGCCCTGCCGATTGGCCCGCTTCTTCGGCCAGCGACGGTTGTAAGAAACATGCGACATGCCGGGTTGTCGACCCAACGGAGCTGTTGCCCGAGCGAGCGGGTGGACTCCCGCATCAAACGCGGGGGAACACTACCGCGCGGCAGGATATTCCAGCAGCAAGCGATCTTCGCCCGCCATGTGGCAGCCAAACGCCGAGTCTTTCCGCTGTCTGAGGACTTTCTTGATGTGTTCCAGGTCCTCTTGATGACTCCGCAACATCTCAAACTGGCCGGCGGCGAAGGCCGCTTCGATGGCCGGAAGCGGATCCTCCGACTCATCGATGTCTGCCTGTTTCCGTGCTTGAGTCCATTCGCGACGAACCCACCCCATCCATTGCGCCGGCAGGTAGGTGCGGTAGAGAAACTCTAGGAAGTCCACCAGAATGTTGCCGGATTGGCCACCGTCGAGCGCGAATCGCGGCGAGTTCCCGCCTTCGACATGGATATGCGCCAGAGGGTGCGAAGATGGAGGCCCTAGGGATCGGAATTCTAAAACCATTCGCAGAAAGAAGGCGTCGTCTCGCTCATCCACGTCCCTCAAATAATAGGTCTCCAAGTCCCGGCTCGCCCAGACGACCTGCACATTGGCATAGCGCAGCCTGTGACGCTCCTCCCAGCCGAGGCTGGCAAAGACCGCCAGGTTCTCCTCGATGGCAACGAGCAAGGGTTCGCCCTGGCAGTAGAAATCGACCATTCTGACGAACCAGTCGTGCAGCGACTCGTTGTCAGTGCGACGAGCTTCGTTCGCATCCAGGCCGGCGGGGTAGCAGGTCCAGGCCTGACCGTACGGACGCACGGCCTGGAGCAGCCGATCCACCCCGATCGAGAATAACTGGCTCTCACTCATTGTGTCCGTTGACGACCAACTGCAGATAATCCTCGATGTCGGGCTCTTGCGCCCCGGCAATGTAGGGTCGCAACACCTCCTGATTCTGCGCGAAATACAGCTTGGAACAACAGTCCGGCGCCAGATACAACGGCTTGCGAAAATCCAGCCAGATTTGGTGGCGAACACTCACGGGGTCCAAGGTCAGGCAATCCACATGCTGTGCGAACCGTGGTGGTTGGTCGTTCACTCGCAGAGACGTGACACAGTACTCGGGTTCGATTTGAATCCCCAGCTCTTGCAACAACGCTTCGTGCAGCCGCTCGCAGAAGCTGTCGTGATCACCAAAGGTCCGGTGCCTCAAGTCGCCCAGATGCAGCACCAGATCGTCCGCCAAACTCTCGGAAATCAGTTCCGCGTAGATCGCGTACCGGGCCAGTTTCATGCCCAGGCGAGCAAGCTCCGCAAGTGTCTGCTGGAAGCTAGTCCTGGTCATCCCCAGACGCACGGCCATCCACCCGTGGGGAATGACCCGCTGCCACCGCATGAACGATTCGACTTCGTATCGTGAGAGCTTGCCCTCGTCGCATTGGGCGACCCGACCGCGACCACTCGCCCACTTTTCGAAGTCTTGACGAAGGTCGTCGTGCCACGGGTAAGTCAGGCCGTAGAAATCCCGCAAGTAGTCCGCCGAGATGCACGGGCCTTGGCGCAGCATCTCGAACCGGGTTCGTTCAGGATCGTTCATGACGGTGTCCCTTTCTCATTGGGTTCCCCCAATCAACGGTCCAACCTATGGTCCTTCCCTGGACTTCGCCTCAAGGAATCATCTTCCATCATAGCCATCACCAGGGGGATGAGCCAACCTCAGCCTCCCTATTCACGGCCGGACCTCGTTCTCCAAGTCAGCCCCTTGCTCGAAGGCCCGCACGTTGGCAAGCGTGGTCTCGGCGATGTTCTCGACGGCGTTGCGGGTGAAGAAGCCCTGGTGTCCGGTGACCAGGACGTTGGGAAAGGTCACCAGGCGGGCCAGGACATCATCTTGAAGCACATCGAGCGAATGATCCGAGAAGAAGTGTTCGGATTCTTCTTCGTAGACGTCCAGTCCCAGGTAGCCGATCTGCGTGTCCTTCAAGCCTTGAATCACGGCCTGGGTGTCGACCAGGCCGCCACGGCTGGTGTTAATCAGCATCACGCCGCGTTTCATTTGGGCGATGGTCTCGGGATTCACCAGGTGATAGGTCTGCTCGGTCAGCGGGCAGTGCAGGCTCACGATATCGCTCTGAGCCAGCAGTTCGGGCAAATCGACGTACTCGCCGCCAGCCGACCGCAGGGCCTCGTTGGGATACGGATCGAACAGCAACACCCGACAGCCAAAGGCCATGAGC
>JBJHDE010000095.1:0-12234 GCA_050486385.1 Planctomycetales bacterium
GAGCATGCTGGGCGACGACACCGGCCACAGCGTGCTGTCGGGTTCGACGCTGGAGGCCCTGGCGACGGTGAGCTTCTGGAACTCGGGCGAGCTGGCCGCCGACTCCACCCTGGCGGCCACGGCGGTCTTCTTCTTTGACACCCTCGATGGCAATGGCCATGACCTGGAGATCGACACCTCTGGCCGGATCGTGCTGAACGCGGCGGTGTTCGACATGGGGGCCTTGACCCTCGGCACCAGTGGCGATGTGGTCATCGTCACCCCAACGGTCGCGGCCGAAAGCCTGCATGTCCGCGTGGACGTGCTGCTGGCCAACGATACCGTCTTCTCCATCGATCAAGCGGCGGTGTTCGACTCGGTGATCGACAGCACCAGCGGCGATGCCCACGACTTCACGCTGGTGGCGGGCTCGGCCAGTTTCGGCGGGGCCATTGGCCTGGGCAACGACGCGGAACTGGGCCGCTTGGACGTGGAAGTCGGCCAGTCGCTGGTGTTGGGCCACGACGTGCGGACCTTGTACGACCTCGGGATCCAGGTACTGGAGACCGGCAGCGGCGGGGACCTGTCGATCATCAACGGCGCCACCCTGCGGAGCCTGGAAGGAGACATCGACCTGCAGTCCCAAGGCGATCTGCTGTTGCAGAATGATACGCTCGTGTGGGCCGAGGGCCTGATCAGCCTGTCAATCGACGGGACGGGGCTCTCGGGCAATCCGTCGCAACTGGTCGTCTTGGGTACGGTGGTCAGCGATTTCGACGGCCTGGACATCTGGCTGGGCGACCTGGGCCACTCGGTCATCGTCGTGGGCAGCATTACCACGGCCGGCGACGTCTGGATTCAAGGCGGCATCGGCGACGACCAAATCACGCTGGTTGGCGACCTGGACATTGGCGACGACCTGAACCTGCTGTTGGACGATGGCGACAACTCGGTCATCCACGTCGGAACGACCTGGATTGGCGGCGACTGGATGCTGACCACCGACGAGGGCGACACGACGCTGTTGCTCGGCGGCACGCTGACGGTCGAGGGCGAGTTCTATACCTGGTTGGGCGATGGCGACCACAGCATCACGCATGTGGGAACCACCCAGGTTGGCGAAGACTGGATTCTCTGGACCGGCTCGGGCAACGACACGGTGGTCCTTGACGGATCGTTGAGCGTGGGCTGGGATCTTTGGGTCTGGTTTGACGGGGGCGACAACACACTCACCACGGTCGGCGAGATCGAGGTGGCTGGCGACTTCGACCTCTGGAGCGGACACGGCAACGACACGGTGGTCCTTGACGGATCGCTGAGCGTGGGCTGGGACTTGGGGCTCTGGTTCAGCGGTGGCGACAACCACCTGGTGCTGGTCGGCGACCTGACCATCGCCGAGGACCTGTTCGTCCAGTTTGGAAGCGGCAACGACACCCTTGTGGTCTTGGGCGAAGTGCTTGTTGGCGGGGACTTGGACATCCTGGCCCACGGCGGCGACAACCTGCTGCATTTCCTCGGGGACGTCGCGGTTCAAAACCAAGTGCTCGTGTTCACCGGCAGCGGCGACGACACGATCCTGGTGTTCGGCCCGCTGGTGGCTGACGGCGAGATCCTGTTGGTCACCGGCGATGGCGACAATACCGTGATCTACAACGACGATCGCTCGGGCACGCTCGACCTGATCATCGTCGGGGGAGCGGGCGACGACTGGATCGAGATCCTGGGCACCGCGGAGAGCGGCTCGGTGAGAGTCTTTACCGGGGCGGGCGAGGACCTGGTGCTGCTGGGCTCGGCGGCGGGCAGCCTCACGCCGCTGGCTGGCACCGAGTTCCTGGTCGTTGGCGGCGGCGGCTTCACGCAGGTGCTGCTGGATGACTCGGGCGAGACCACCGGCCACACCTACCGCCTGACCGACAGCACGTTCGATCGCGATGCCAGCGGCCTGCCGCTGCTGACTTACTTCGCGATTGACCACTTGGAGCATTACGCGGGCAGCGGCAACGACACCTTCCATGTGTTGGGCACGGCTGCCAATACGGTGACCCATCTGCACACCGGCACCGGGGCCGATACCGTGGTGCTGGGGGCCGAAACCAAGCTGCTGGACGGCCTGGCCGGCGACCTGAATCTCGTGGCCCTGGGCAGCGGCAATCAATTGTGGGTCGATGACTCCTCGGCCACGGCCAATCGCCAGGGCACACTGCAAAGTACCACGCTCAGCGGGCTGGGCATGGGCGGTCAGGTGGGCTATGCGGGCTTCAACACGTTGGCCATCGCCTTGGGATCGGGCCACGACACCCTGGTGGCGGGCAGCACCCATGCTGGCACGACCACGCTCAACACCGGAGCCGGCGATGATCGCCTGATGATCGCCAGCGACCTGGGTGGCCCAGCCGTGGTGATGAACGTGCAAAGCCCCGCGGGCAGCAACACGCTGGACTTCTCGCGGAACACCGCCGTGGTGATGGATCTCGACGCGACCGGACCGCAGACGATCACCGCCCGCGGCGATACCCTGACCATGCAGACGCCGTTTGCCAACTTCGTGGGCAGCCCCGAGGCCGATACCCTGTGGCTGCAACCCTGGGTGGGTGTCGACCGCTTCATTCACGGCAACCCGCCCGGTCCGCAGGGTTCGCCCGACATCGACGGCAATTATCCCAGTGGCGATACGCTGTTTGTCCGCCTCCAGGGCAACACTTTCTCGGCACCGCGCTTCGGCGGGGCGGTGGACGGCACGGTCTCGGTCGATCTGCCGGGCGGGGTCGGGACGTTTGGCCTGATCACTTACCAAAGCATTGAAAGGCTGATCTTCCAGGATGTGCTCGACCTGCGGGGGCAGCCCACCAGCCAATCGCTGCCCACGACGCTGACCCCCGTCGACAGCCTGGCCGTACCGGTCGACACCGCCAGCCTGCCGGGCATGAGCGATGGCGAGCCCTTGCGGCGGGGCGACCCGAGCCTGGCGGAATTGCGTGGTGGCAACCCGCCGCTGGATCCCGATGCCGAGGTGATCCTGGTCATCGTCTCGCGGGCCACCGGCGGGCCGATCCTCTCGGTCGGCGGAGCCACGCTCAACGAGGCCATCGAGGCCCTCGCCGAGATCAACCTGCCGGTCGGCGAGTTCGAGATTCTGCTGTACTGGGGCCCTGCCGAGGCCAGCGTGCCGTTGGTCAACGACGACGAGGGCCTCTCGGCCGGTCAGCAGCAGGAACTCGAAGAATTGCTGGAAGAGGCCCTGGAAGAACTGCTGCGGAACAACGATGTGATGAGCGATGTTCCCGGCGAAGCCGCCTGGATTGATGGGCCCTGGCTGGATGTGGCCGCCGTGGGGGCCGCCACCCTGGCCGGTGTGAGCCTCCGCCAGTCGCGACGCCATGATCGCACCGACTGGCAGGCCAGCGTCGATCGCCTGATGGACCGCTTCGGCGAAGGCTGAGGCGATCGACGACGTTCTCCCCCCGTGGAGCCTCAGAAATGCGAAATGGCTGTTGGGTCGGCGTGCTGTTTGCGGTGTGGACGATGCTGGCCGGGTCGGCCCTGGCCGAGGGCCGGCCCAACCTGCTGTTCATCCTCTCGGACGATCATGCGACCAACGCCATTGGGTGCTACGGTTCGCACCTGGCCGAGGTCGCCCGCACGCCCAACATCGACCGCCTGGCCGCGGAAGGGGCGCGGCTCACACGAGTCTACGCGACCAACTCGATCTGTACGCCCAGCCGGGCCACCATCCTGACCGGTCAGTACAGTCATAAGAATCAGGTTTACAAGCTCAACGACCCGCTCGACCCCGATCGCCCGCACGTGGGCAAAGTGCTGCGGGCGGCCGGTTACACTACGGCGCTGGTTGGCAAGTGGCACCTGGTGCGGGACCCCGCCGGCTTCGACTACTGGCAGGTCCTGCCGGGCCAGGGCCGGTACGTCAATCCAATCATGCACGAGATCGGCGGCCAGCGTCACACCCACCGCGGCTACTCGGCCGATGTGATCACCGACCTGTCGCTCCGCTGGCTGCAAGAACAACGCGACCCGGACAAGCCCTTCTTGTTGAAGGTGCATTACAAGGCGGTCCACGAGGCCTTTGAATATCCCGAGCGGGTGGCGGGGCTGTACGAAGACATCGCGATCCCCGAACCGCCGACCTTGTTCGAAGATCTGAGCCACCGTTCAATCGGCTCGCGGGAGCACGGGTTCCGCGTTGAGGATATGGGCCGGCGCTTCGTCGAGCGTGGCCGCTGGAAGCCCGATCGGCCGCTGGAGGAGATGACGCCCGAGGAGCTTCGCCGCAAGTCCTATCAGCCCTTCGTCAAGGCGTATCTCCGCACCGCGGCGGCGATGGACGAGAACATCGGCCGGCTGCTGGACTATCTCGACGACAGCGGCCTGGCCCAGAACACCATCGTCGTCTACACCTCGGACCAGGGCTACTTCCTGGGCGAGCACACCTACATCGACAAACGCTGGTTCTACGAAGAATCGGCCCGCATGCCGTTTGTCATTCGTGCCCCGGGCGAGATCGAACCCGGCCGGGTGGTGGACGACCTAATCGAGAACGTTGACTTTGCCCCTCTGCTGCTGGACTTCGCGGGCGTCGCCCCGCCGGAGTTCATGCAGGGCCGGAGCTTCCGTTCCAATCTGGTCGGCGAGACGCCCGACGACTGGCGGACGGCCGTCTACTACCGCTACTGGATGCACGGCCAGGGCAACCGCCGACCCGCGCACTACGGCATCCGCACCCAGCATCACAAGCTGATCTTCTTCTACGGTCTGCCGCTGGGCATCACCAACTTTCCGCCCACCGAGCCCGGCTGGGAGCTGTACGATCTGCAAGCCGACCCGTTGGAGACCAACAACATCTACGACAACCCAG
This sequence comes from Planctomycetales bacterium, assembly GCA_050486385.1. Taxonomy (GTDB): domain Bacteria; phylum Planctomycetota; class Planctomycetia; order Pirellulales; family Pb10988; genus JBJHDE01. The sequence continues at coordinate 4,850 of JBJHDE010000095.1, forward strand.
CCTACGCCGAGTTGGTGAGCACGCTCAAGACGCAGCTCGACCAGCTCAAGCAGCACGTCGGCGACACCGATGAACGCTTCCCCCGCCTGCTCGAACGCCGTCGCGACACCGACTGAGAGACCTTCCGGTAAGCCCGGTCGGGCGAAAAAAATAATTGCGAAAAGGCTTCAGGGTCTGCTAGCAGTGAAATGATATCATGAGCCAGGCATCCCGCGGGTGTGGCACGGCTTGCTGGCAAGCCGTGTTGGAAACGGTTCACGTTGCCTGGAATGATTGCGCTTCGATTCGACCGCTCAACGTCGATCGGCCTATGGCACTGCTTGCCAGCAAGCAGTGGCACACTTATTGATGAGGCAAGGGCACCCGTTGCGCTTCGATTCGACCGCTCAACGTCGATCGGACTAGCGCACTGCTTGCCAGCAAGCAGTGGCACACTTATTGATGAGGCAAGGGCACTCGTGCCCGTGCGGCAGTCGCAGAAAACACACCGCACAGTGGGCTTTGCCGAAACGCCGGCTTCGGCTACAACCCGCACTGCCCTGCACGGGGCGACGGCACCTGAACCCACCTCGCGTCACACCTCCGCACCGCCGCCGTCGTCAACGTGCCCCTCGGCCTGGGCCATTTGCCCGCCGAGGAGATCTTGCCTGACGTAAGTCGTGATACTTATGCCACAGCGCCGCGCCTCGACGACCGCCGAGTTGTTGGACCTGCTCCGCCAAAGCGGATTGGTGGGCCACAACGACTTTGCCGCCCTGGCCCATCAACTGCCCGAGACCGCCCGCGGCGATGTCCGCGAGGCCGCCCGCTGGCTGGTGGCCCAACGTTGGCTGTCGGCCTGGCAGGTCCAACACCTGTTGGCCGGTCGTTGGAAGGGCTTTTTCCTGGGCCGCTACAAGCTGCTGCGTCTGCTGGGCACCGGCGGCATGGGTCGGGTGTTCTTAGCCGAGCACACTTACCTGAAGCGCCCGGTCGCCCTGAAGCTCCTGACCGACGCCGATGCCGACAGCCCCCGGCTTCGCCGCTTCTTCCGCGAGTCGCAGGCCGTGGCCGCGCTGAATCATCCGCACATTTGCGGCGTGTACGATTTCGATACCGATGGGCGGTTCCACTTTCTCGTCCAAGAGTATCTCGAAGGCCCCGACCTGCAGCAGCTTGTCGAGCGCGAGGGGCCCTTGCCCATCGCCCAGGCGGTGCGATACACCATCCAAGCCGCCCAGGCCCTGGATCACGCTCATCGCCACGGCATGATTCATCGCGACGTCAAGCCGGCCAACCTGATGCTCAACGCCCGGGGCGAGCTGAAGCTGTTGGATCTGGGTGTGGTGCGTTGGCACCGTTGCGGGGATCCGACGCTGACGGCCGATCAGGCGATTCAAATCATTGGCACCGTCGACTACCTGCCGCCCGAGCAATTTGTCGACGTTCACAATGTCGACGCCCGCGCCGACCAGTATGCCCTGGGCTGCACATTGTACTTTTTGCTGACGGGCCGGCCGCCGTTTGATCGCGGCAGCCAGCAGCAACGCATCATCGCCCATCAGACGCAGCAGCCGCCCTCGCTGTCGGCGCTGCGTCCGCAGATTCCGCCGGCCTTGGCCGAGGTGGTCGCCCGGCTGATGGCCAAGCAACCCGACGAGCGCTACGCCTCGGCCGCCGAGGTCGCCAGCGCTCTGGAGCATCTGGCCTTGGCCGAGCCCGTGCCGGCCGTCGCCGCTCAGGCCAACGTGCCGGCGGCCACGCCCCGACTGCATGCGATCGCGGCCCCGGAATCCGCACTCGACGAGGCCAGCCATCTGGCCGCCGTACTGACTCAACTGGCCGAGGCCGTGCGGCACGGACAGCCAGTGAACTTCGATCGGCTACTGTTGAGCCAACCGACCAACTGGCTGTCGCAGGTCTTCGGACCGGTCCGCGGAGCCCGACTGGGTCGCGAGTACCACGAGCGGCGGGGCCTGCTGAAAGCCCGCTTGCGGGACTTTGTGTTCGAAGCCGCCAAGCTGCCCACGCCGAGCATCACCGTGACGCCCGCCACCACGGCCGCCCTGCGGACCAGCAATCTGGACGCCTCGCGGCGAGCGGTGCCCTTGTGGTTTGCCTGGTTCACCGGGCAAGACGGCGGGCGGGTTCAATGCGGCCCCTTCGCCCGCTGCGGGTCGAGCTACGGCCTGTTGGATGGCCAACCTCAGGCGGTTCCGGCCCTGGTGGCCAGCAGCTCGGCCAGAAAGCAGGCCGTATAGCCGCTGCCGGTGGCGACCACCTCGGGTGGGCCCGTCGCCACGATGTGGCCTCCGGCGTCGCCGCCTTCCGGCCCCAGATCGATGACCCAGTCGCTGCTGGCCACCAGGTCGAGTTGATGCTCGATCACCACGACCGAATGCCCCTGCTCGACCAGACGTTCCAGCACGGCGATCAGCCGGCGGATGTCGTCCAGGTGCAGACCCGTGGTCGGTTCATCCAAAATGAACAGGGTGGGTCGCCCACTGCCGCGGGCCAGCTCGGTGGCCAGCTTGATCCGTTGGGCCTCGCCGCCGCTGAGGGTCGTCGCGGGCTGACCCAGCGGCAAGTAGCCCAGGCCCACGTCTCGCAGCGTGGCCAGGATGCCGTGCAGCGAAGCGAAGTTCTCGAAGAAGTCCACGGCCTCGCCCACCCGCATGGCCAGAATGTCGGCGATCGAGCGATCGCGGTAGCGGACGCCCAGGGTCGCCCGATCGAAGCGGGCCCCGCGGCAGGTGGGGCAGGTGATCCACACATCGGGCAGAAAGTTCATCTCCAACCGCAGTTGACCTTGGCCCTGACAGGTCTCGCAGCGTCCGCCGGGCGTGTTGAAGCTGAAGCGGCTGGCCGTGTAGCCACGGATCTTGGCCGTGCGGGTCTCGGCAAACAATCGGCGAATCTCGTCAAACGCCCCGGTGTAGGTGGCCGCATTGCTGCGGGGACTCCGCCCCAGGGCCGCTTGATCGACCACCACGCATCGCTGGAGGTGCTCTAAGCCCTTAAGGGAATCAAAAGGCCCCGGCCGGGCGATGGTGCCATGCAACTCGCGGAGTACGGCCTTGGCCAAGGTCTCGTTGATCAGGCTGCTCTTGCCCGAGCCGCTCACGCCGGTCACGCAGACCAGCCCGCCCAGCGGAAGCTCAAGAGTCACGTCTTTGAGATTGTGCGCCCGTGCCCCACGCAGCACGAGTTGCCGCCGGGGATCCATTGGCCGCGGCGTCCGAGGTTCAATCCGCTGGCGGCCCGAGAGATAGGCCCCGGTCAACGATGCGGGACAGGCGGCGACTTCTTCGGGCGTCCCCTGAGCCGTGATCAGCCCGCCTTGATCGCCCGCCCCGGGTCCGAGGTCGACCACGCAATCGGCCGCGCGGACGAAGGCCTCGTCGTGTTCGACCACGATCACCGTGTTGCCGGCGTCGCGCAGCCGGGTCACGGCTTCAATCAAACGGGCGGTGTCGCGAGGATGCAGGCCGATGGACGGTTCGTCCAGCACGTAACACACGCCGCGGAGCCCGCTGCCCAGGCTCGACGCCAAGCGAATGCGTTGCCGCTCGCCCCCGCTGAGCGTGTCGGCCGGGCGATCGAGCGTCAGGTAGTCGAGGCCCACGTTCCGCAGAAACTCCAAGCGGGTGAGAATCTCGCTCACCAGCGGCGGGCCCACCTGGGCGGCGACGCCTTCGAAGGTTAAGCCGGCAAACCATGTGTGGGCCGTCGCCACGCCCAAGGCCGTAATCTCGTGAATCACCTTGCCGCCCAAGCGGACCGCCCGGGCCTCGGGCCGTAGGCGTGAACCGCCACAGGCCGGGCAAGCCACTTCGCCCCGGAAGGCCGCAAGCTGGGCCTGCTTCTTGCTGCCGGTGGTGGCCTGGTAGTCGGCCTCCAGCAAAGCCAGCAAGCCCGGCTGGTCCCGCCAACCGTCCAGCAACTCGGTGTGTTGACGGCGGGTGAGTTGGTCCCAGCGTCGTGCGGGATCGATCTTCCGTGCCGCGATCAAGGCATGCCAGGCCGCCAGCGTGGCTTTGCGAGGCTTGACGCTCCGCCACGGGGCCACGGCTCCGGCATCGAGCCCGCGGGTGGGATCGGGGATCACCAGCTCGGGGTCGAATCGCGTGACCCGGCCCAGTCCATCGCACTCGGGACAAGCGCCGTAGGGGCTGTTGAAGCTGAAGGTCCGCGGTTCCAGTTCCTGATAGCTCAGGCCACAGGACGGGCACGCCAGGCGGGTGTTCAAGAACGCCTCGGCCCACTCCAACGGACTCGCCTCGGGCGGCTGGGTCATGGCCACCACGGCTCCCCCGCCCAGCTTGAGCGCCCGGTGCAACGAGTCGGCCAGCCGCGGGCGGACTCCGTCGCGAATGATGATCCGATCGACCACGGCGTCGACGGAGTGTTCGTTCCGCGCGGCCAACTCGGGGACGTGCTCCAGATCGTACATCTGCCCATCGACCCGCACCCGCACCAGGCCGGCCTTGCGGATGGACTCCAGGACCTCGGCCTGTCCGCCCTTGCGACCCCGGACCATCGGGGCCAGCAGCATCAGCCGGGTGCGGTCGGCGTGGGTCAGCAGTTGATCGAGAATCCGCTCGGGAGTTTGCGAGTCAATCGGCGTGCCGCAGGCGTAGCATTGGGGCTGACCCCCACGGGCCATGAGCAACCGCAGAAAGTCGTAGATCTCGGTGACCGTGGCCACCGTGCTACGGGGATTCGTGTTGCCGGCGTGCTGATCGATGGCCAGCGTGGGTTGCAGGCCCTCGATGATGTCAACATCGGGGCGTTCCAACTGCTCGATGAATTGCCGGGCGAAGGTCGGCAGGCTTTCGATGTAGCGACGCTGGCCTTCGGCAAACAGGGTGTCCAGGGCCAAGCTGCTTTTGCCCGAACCGCTGGGACCGGTGATGACCGTCAGCGCGCGGCGCGGCAGTTCAACCGACAGATCACGCAGGTTGTGGACCCGCGCGCCCTGGATCGAGATGCATTCCGAACGGGAGGCCTGGGCCACGGCGATGGGTCACTCCTGCTGCAATGGGCGGCTGGCCGCGAGTCACCGCGGCCCCACGGCGGGTGGCTGCTACGGCATGGCCGCAGGGGGTTCAGACGTCGTCGTCGTCCTCGTCGGAGTCGGACAGCGGAACCAGAAAGCCAAGGTGGTGCGCGGCATGAATCCACATCAACCGCTGCCACTTCTCAACGGTCAGACCATCGACCAACGGATGCGGCGGCATCGGCCCTTCAAAGTCGCGGGCGCGGGCAATCCAGCTCTTGCACTCCTCGATCAGGGCCGGATCATCGGGGCCCCGCGGGACCTCGGGTTTCAGGATGTCGGGGGCTGACACGTTGGACAGAAACCGCCCGGTGCGGAGGATCCGGCCGAAGATCCAGGCTCCCAGCGTTTTGCGAATCAGCCAGGGCATGCGGACCCGGGCGCCTTCCAGGCCCAGGCGGATGGTCTTGGTGAGATGCTGGCAGATTTGCGTGAGGTTCCACTTGCCGGTGGCCTCGTAGCCCGAACGCCGCAGGCGATCGATCTCGGCGATCACCTCGTCGCCGGACTCGAAGTTGAGTTTGCGGATCGGCATCGGGGGGCTACCACCAGAGCGCGGACGGCACCGTTGCCCCTTGTCTAGCGCAGCGGTCCGCGGCGGGCAAGCCACCGCCCCGGGCTGCGACCCCATTTCAGCGTCGCAGCGTGGGTTGCGCCCCGAACTTCGCCGTCCGCAGGCCCTGCGCCTCCAGACCCGCGGCGCTGTCCGGGAGAAGCCGGTGGAGGAAATCAATCACCCGGTGATCGCGGTGCGGCCGCCAGCCATGGGCGGCCATGTGCTCGCGCACCCGGTCGGGCGGTTCGTTCAAGAACAGCATTTGGTAGCAGGCGACCACACCCCCCGCACGCTGGGCTCCCGAGCTGCAATGCACCAGCACCGTGTGGCCAGAACGCCGGGCCCGCTCGATGGTGGCCAGGGCCCCGATGTAGGAGTTGACCTCGCCGGTGCCATCACCACGAAGCGGGAACCGATGGTGCTCGACCCCCAGTCGTTGGGCCACGGCGAGTTCGTCAAGCTGGCCCGGCCGGGGGGCTTTGTTCAGGGCACACAGGTCGACAATCACCTGGATGCCGTGTTCGCGGATCACCTCTTCGAGCACGGGTTGGCGGAGTTGGCCACTGCGGAACACCTGGCCAGGGACGACCTCCCCCCAGCGCTTGGGGAAGAAGCGATCGTGGAGTTGGTCCTTCCACAGCCATCCCAAGGTGGGAATCGCTACCGCCAAGAACAGCCACCAGCGATCGCGATGCAATCGCCGCTTCAAGGCCTCGCACACGCTGGCCATCTTGCTCATCGCCCACCACCTTGCCATCCAGCCGGCTCATCTCGGGGCGACACCTTAGCCCGATGTGCCCCCCAGGCCAAGAGCGAAGCGCCGCGGGGGAGGGGGCGGCTGGACCCCCGGCCGGTGATCGGCTCAGGCGGCGGTGTTGTGTCGGCGGTGTGGGGCATGCAAAATGGCGGGTTTGCCCCTCGGTGTGCCTGACAATCGACCTGCGGGGTCGAAGGTTGCTGATGCTGCGTGCCATGCTGCTGAATGTGGTGTTGATCGTCCTGCTGGTCGCGGGCGTCACCGCGGCCTTTCGCAATGTGACCAGCGACCCGGCCAACCGGGCCCTGGCCCAAGCCGACTTGCTGCTGCATCGCGGCCAACGGCTGGACGCCCTGGAGGCCCTGGACCTGGCCGTGCGGCTCGACCCCGACAGCACCTTCGTGCGGCAGAAGCGGGCGGTGGCCCTGATGGACCTGGATCGCAACTTCGCCTCGCTGGCCGATTGGAATGCGATTCTGGCCGAGCGGCCCAAGTCGGCGGCGGCCCTGTACTACCGGGGCGTGGCCCTGTCGAACCTGGGCCGGCTGGACGAGGCCGCCAGCGACCTGCAACAGGCCCTCGACCTGAAACGCTCGCCCAGGTCGTACCTGCTGGCCGCCCTGGCCGAAGTCGAAGCCGCGCGCGGGCGGTGGCAGGCGGCCGCCGAGCACATGCAAGCCGCCCTGACCGCCTTGGATAGCGAACCCGGCTATCTGGCCGACGAGGTCCAGGTGCGGGCCCAGTGGCGGCGTCAGCTTCGATTGTTTCGGCAACGTGCCCAATCCGGCGACCTGAGCGGCTGAGGATCGCCGTGGTCGCTGGCGGGTGCGATTGGCCCCATTCTCACAAAGGATCCACCCGATGATGCTCGTTCGTGCTGGCCTGCTGGTGTTGTCCCTGCTGCTGGCTCTGCCGGTGGCCGCTGACGAGCCACCCGGGGAGTCACGGCGGATTGTGCTGTTGGCGGGCCCACCCGACGAGCATCACCCGGCGGGGACCCACGAGTATCGCGCCGCGCTGGACAAGCTGAAGAC
>JBJHDE010000096.1:0-3982 GCA_050486385.1 Planctomycetales bacterium
CCGCAACATCCTGGCCGAGAGCCTGCTGCTGGAAAAGCAGTACACCGAGGCCGCCGACGCCTACCGCACGCTGCGGACCCGCTTTCCCGAGCACGAGCTTTCCAAGCGGGCGGCTCTGCGATTGGGCATCGCCCTGTATGTGACCGAACAGTACCCCGAGGCCGTTCAGGCCTATGGCGCCTTCCTGACCGGCGACGTCCCAGCCGCCCACCGCGCGGAAGCCGAATACTGGCGGGGTCGCTCGTGGGTCAACCGTGACGATTGGACCCAGGCCCGCGATGCCTTCGCGGCCGCCTTGCGGGCCGATCGCGATTGGCGCGAGGCCGACGCCACGCTGTTTTGGCTGGGCCGCAGCCAGCAGCAGACTCAAGCCGCCCGCCAAGCCCTCGAGAGTTGGGCCGATCTTCGCAAGCGGTTTCCCGACAGCGATTTGTCCAAGCTGAGCTGGTGGCACTCGGCGGTGATTCTGCTGGCCGATGAGCAGCATGCCCCGGCGGCCCAGGCCTTTCAGGAGTTTTTGAAGACCGAGCCCGACGAGCCCTTGCTCAGCGAAGCCCGCTTCGACCTGGGTCGGTGCCATGTGGCCCTGGACCAGTTTGACTCCGCCGCCAAGGTGCTGCGGACCCTGCTGGCCGAGAATCCCGACTTCGAAGCCGCCGACGCCGTCCGTTACGAACTGGCCTGGAGCCTGCGTGACCTGGGCGAGGAACAGGCGGCCGTGGCCGCCTTTGGCGAACTGGCCAAGCTGCACCCCGACAGCGAGTTCGCCGCCGAGAGCCTGTTTCACGTGGCCGAGAGCCGCTACGGCGCCAAGCAATACGCCGAGGCCGCCGAGGCCTACTCCGCCGCGCTCAAGGCCGCCGCCCGCGACGAAGTCCGCGAGCGGGCGCTCTACAAGTTGGGCCTGAGCCAGTACCAGCAGGACAACTATTCGGCCGCTGCCGAGACGTTTGCCGCCTACGCCGACGCCTTCCCTCGTGGCGAGTTTCGCGCGATCAGCCTCTATCTGCTAGGCGATAGCCTGTTCGAGCAGAAGAAGTTCAAGCAGGCCATCGAGCCCCTGGACGAGGCCGTGGCCCTGTTCCGTCAACGCGGACCCGCGGCCAATACCACCAGCGATCAGCGGGCGTGGCTGCGGCTGATTCAGGCCCGGGCCGAGGTCGAGCCTCAGGACTGGGACAACGACCTCAAACTCACCGAACTCTACCTGGCGACCTTCCCGCAGGGCGAGTACGTGGGCGAAGTCCTGTTCCAGAAGGGTTTTGCATTGCAGGAGTTAGGGCGAACCGACGACGCCAAGGACGTTTACGCCAAGGTGGCCGATGCCACCCAACGCGAAGTGGCGGCTCGGGCGTTCTTCATGCATGGGCAGTTGCTCTTCGAGGAGAAAAAGTTCGAAGAGGCGATCCGCAGCTTCTTCCGCACGGCCTATGTGTACAACTTTCCCAAGTGGCAGGCCCTGGCCAAGTTCGAGGCCGCCCGTTGCTTCGAGGTTCTGCGTCGTGTCGATCAGGCCAAGAAGCTGTACACCGAACTGATCGAGGAGTTTGGCGACGACACCGAACGTGCCGAGTTGGTCCGTCTGGCTCGCCAACGCTTGGCGGCGCTTGAGAATTAACCTGCGTGACTGGCCGGATTGGTTCGTTTGGGTGGTTTTCGCCGCAAGGTTGCCCAGCGACACCATTCTTTTGGGTGGGTTGTCTTGGTCGGGTTGTGGCGGCCGGGCTAGACTTTGCCACCGATCCAGTGCCATGATAGGAGCTTGAGCGAGCCGCTCTCTCCCAGGAGGCCGCGGCCGGGCATCCGCGGTGCGGATCGATGATGCCCGCGTGGAACCTTCAGGCGGATGAGGGTATTGCGTCGTCCCCCCAACCAGTGGAATCCCGGATCGGTCATCGATCGGAGGATGCGTCTTGATGAGTGGATATGCCCGGAGGCGGTCGCGGTGGTTTCGCCCGGCGGGGTGTGTGTTGACCTGCATGGCGGTGCTGGCGCTGCCCACCGTGGTGGTCAGCCAACCGGCGGACGACGAGGTCGAGCGGCGGCTGCAAGAGGCCTTTGCCGATGACGCCCCGAATGTGGTCGAAGCCAGCGACGAGGCCGAAGCCGGTCCGCAAAGCACCGTGCAACCGGCCACCCGAGCCGAAATCAACCTGTACGACCTGCTGACCCGCGGCGGCGTACTCATGTACCCCATCGGCCTGATGTCGATTGTGGTCGTGGTGTTTGCCGTCGAGCGGGCCATCGCTTTGCGGCGATCGCGGGTGTTGCCCACCGAGTTTGTCCAGGGGCTGGGCAAGCTGGCCAAAAGCGGCACGGGGCTCGACCCGCGGTTGGCCTATCGCCTGTGCCAGTTGCATCGTTCGACGGCGTCGAATGTCATCAAGGCGGCGCTGTTGAAGTTGGGTCGGCCCCACACCGAAGTCGAAAAGGCGGTGGCCGAGGCCAAGCAGCGCGAGGCCGAGACCCTGTATCAAAACGTCCGCCCAATTGCCCTGGCCATGGCGGTGACACCGCTGATGGGCCTGTTGGGCACGGTGTGGGGCATGATGGAAACCTTCTTCGTGGTCAGTCAGGCCGAAGGTGGCGTCAAGGTGGCCGATCTGGCCGGCGGCATCTATGTGGCGCTGGTGACCACCGTGGCCGGTCTGGCGGTGGCCATTCCGGCGGCCTTCTTGGCGCATTACTACGAAGGCCGCATCCAGCGATTGTTTCGCCAGATTGATGACCTGATCCAAAGCATCATGCCTCAGTTGGAACGCTACGAAGGCAAGCTCCGCGTGACCACCGAACTGCCCGCCAGCGGCCGACCGCCCGAACCGCCGCCGGTGCAAGCCTCGACGCCGAAGCCGCCGCCGGTGGCGGCCTCGACGGCTGGGCGTCACGAATAGGGTCGCATGTTGCCAATCGCCCGCCCAGGGCCCAGGGAGGTCGGTCTCCGCGACCCACACTTCGATGACCGTTGAACTTAATAAAGGCGATGTGCTTTCGCGGCTGAACCTCACGCCGATGATCGACGTGGTGTTTCTGCTGCTCATCTTTTTCACGATCGCCACCCGGTTTGAATCCGACGAGCGCGAGCTGAGCGTGGTCCTGCCCGAGGCCAGCGAAGCGGCCCCCATGACCCGCAAGGTCAAGGACCTGACGATCAACGTCGATGCCAAGGGCCAGATCGTGATTCAAGGCGAGACGGTCACCCTGGATGAACTCCGCGACCGTCTGCGCCAGGCCGCCACCAACAATCCCGGCCGGCAGCGGGTGATCGTCTACGGCGACCACCGCGTGCCCTACCAGTACGTGGCCGACGTATTCAATCTATGCGCCGCCACCGGTTGCGAAGCCGTCCCCGCCGCCCAAGAACCCAAAAGCTGACCCCTTCCGGGCTGGCCAGCACTGGTGCCCTGTCTTCATCGGAAAGTGTGCCACTGCTTGCTAGCAAGCAGTGCGATCTGCGGAGAGATGTTGCACAGTCGAGTCGACGGGCAGCCAGGCCAGTGGTCGCCCAAAAAAACTCGTCTGGACCCGTCAGCGGCTTGGGCGTAGGGTCGCCGAGCCAAATTGTTCGAACTTGACCAATCCCCCTGCGCGATCCTTCCCTGGAACCGGGCAGGGGTCGGGCTTCCATCATGCTTGCTCATCCCACCACCCGGCGAGTCCTCGCGCTTGGGGCTGCGCTGATCGACGTGCCTTGCCACGACGATGACCGCGGTCGACTGGTCGCGCTGGATCGCGGTCACGGCCTGCCGTTCGTTCCGGCCAGGGTCTTCTGCATCACGCAATGCCCCAGCGATGCGGTCCGTGCCGAGCACGCCGTGTCCAGCCATCTGGCCTTAGTGGCCGTGCGTGGCAGCGTGACGGTCGACCTGGACACTGGCCAGCGGAAACAGTCGGTGGTGCTGGATCGGCCCAATCGCGTGCTGTGCGTGCATGCGGGCGTGTGGCTGCGTTTGCACCAGTGGAACGAAGACTGCGTGTTGATGGT
>JBJHDE010000096.1:3992-12173 GCA_050486385.1 Planctomycetales bacterium
ATCGCGATGAGATCGTCCAGCGGCTGACGGCCGTGGTTGACCAGGGGCCGTACATTCAGGGCCCCGAGGTCGAGCGGTTTGAACACGACTTCGCCCGACAGTTCGGGCTGGGCCACGTTGTGGGCGTCAACACCGGCACCGACGCGGTGGCCGTGGCCCTGCGGGCCCTGGGTGTGGGACCCGGCGACGAAGTGCTGACCGTGGCCCTGACCGCCGCCGGCACGGGACTGGGCATCCTGATGACCGGCGCCGAGCCCCGCTTCGTGGATGTCGATCCCGGAACCCGCACCATCGACCCTGCGCATCTGGCCGCGTCGGTCACGCCGCGGACCGCCGCCGTGGTGCCGGTTCACCTGCACGGCTTTCCTGCGGCCATGCGCGAAGTCATGGCCTGCGCCCACCGTCACGGATTGGCCGTGGTTGAAGACTGCGCGCAAGCTCACGGAGCCATGTGCCACGGACAACCGGTGGGAACCTGGGGACACGCGGCGGCGTTCTCGTTCTATCCCACCAAAAACCTGGGCACCGCGGGCGACGGCGGCGCGGTGGCCACTGGGGACAAGCTGCTGGCCGAGCGAATCCGCATGCTGGCCCACTCAGGCTGGAGCGACCCACGGCGGATCAGTCAGGCTGCCGCTTGGAACACCCGGCTGGATGCCCTGCAAGCGGCGGTGCTCAACGTGTTGCTGCTCCACCTGGAAGCCAGCAATCGCGAGCGTCGCGCGGTGGCCGCCGCCTACCGACATCACCTGACGGGACTGCCCGTGGGGCTGCCGCCCATGGACGACGGCGCGGTGTACCACCAGTTTGCCCTGACCGTGGCCGATCGCGATCGACTGCGGGCCGACTTGGAACGCGAGTTCCACATCGGCACGGCGGTCCATTACCCCGTGCCACTGCATTGCCAGCCGGCTTTCGCACCCTACGCCCGGTCGCGCTTGCCCGTGACCGAGCAACTGGCCGATACGCTGCTGAGCTTGCCGGTTCAGCCCGAAGTGGTCGCCGGACACGAGCCGCAAGTCGCCGCGGCCGTGCGATGGTGCCTGGGCGTCACCGAAAAGCGCCGCGCGGCCTGACCCCGCAACAAGACCTATGATTCCAACACGATCCGCATTCCCGTGGCCGCGAGGGCTTGCCAACATGACCACTCAGCCCCTGGTGCTGAATCTCGCCCCCACCGGCATTGTTCCCACCCGCGACGACAGCCCGCATGTGCCCTTGCAGCCGGCCGAGATTGTCCGCGACGTGGTGGCTGCCGCGGGGATAGGCATTTCGATTGTGCATCTGCACGCCCGGGACTCGCAGGGGCGGCCGACCTATCGCAAAGAGGTGTACGCTCGCATCATTGGTGGCATCCGCGATTGTGTGCCCGACGCGGTGGTGTGCGTGTCGTGCTCGGGGCGGCAGGGGCTGGATGTGAACCAGCGGAGTGAAGTGCTGGAGCTGACCGGCGATCTCAAGCCCGATATGGCCAGCCTGACGCTGTCGAGCTTGAACTTCAGTCGGCAGGCCAGCGTCAACGCCCCCGACACCATCAAGGCGCTGGCCAGCCGGATGGCCGATCGAGGCATCAAGCCCGAGCTGGAGATTTTCGACCTCGGCATGTGCAACATGCTGGAGTATCTGCTGGACCGCGGTTTGGTGCGTCCGCCGCTGTACGCGAACCTGCTGTTTGGCAACCTGGCCACGGCCCAGGCACGGCTGCTGGAAATGGGCGTGCTGATCGAGCGGCTTCCCCCAGACACGCTGTACAGTCTGGCGGGACTCGGGGCCACGCAACTCAACGTCGCGGCCATCGCGGCCGCCACGGCCCCTGGGGTTCGGATCGGGTTGGAAGACAACCTGTGGTTGGATCCGGCCCGTCAACGGCTGGCAACCAACGGCGAGCTGGTCGGCCGCGTTCACCAATTCGCCGCCGGTCTGGGACGCCGCATCGCCACGTCGGGAGAAGTTCGCCAGCTTTTGGGCCTGGATGGGGCCCATCAACGGGCGTCGGCCGCGTAAGCATGGCTGGTGGCTCGACAAGGGGCATTGGTCACCCCAACGGGGAGCCCGTTGGCTCCTGGTAGGCGGTTGCGATTGCCCGACAATCGTTGGTTCGTTACGGTCAATGGTGGGAGTTTGGCTTGGCCATCGCCAGCGCTGCGGGCGACGGGTGGCCGGGACCACTCGACGTTTGATCCCGCAAGTCGCGTTGAACACTCTTGGTAGATTGGTCATGGCCCGCCCCAAGTTGGATACCGAAGCTCGCCCAGCGATCCGCGGAGTGGGCATCTGGCTGCTGCTGGCCGGAGTTGTGTTGACCATCGCCACCGGGGCCTGCGCCATGCTTGCCAACACCGCCCAGGTGGGACCGCCCGAGCAATTTACCTACGAGATTGTCAACGAATATCCCCACGATCCCAATGCCTTCACGCAGGGCTTGCTGATCGATGACGGCCACTTTCTGGAAAGTACCGGCAAGTATGGGCAGTCCAGCCTGCGGCGGGTCGACATCAAGACGGGGCGGATCGTCAAGATTCAGCGGTTGCCCGACGATGTGTTTGCCGAGGGCATCACCGTGTGGGACGACAAGATCTTTATGCTGACCTGGCGGAACCGGCAGATTCTGGTCTTCGACCGCGAGTCGTTTCGCCTGACCAATCGCTACCGTTTCCAGGGCGAAGGTTGGGGGCTGACCCACAACGACAATCACCTGATTGTCAGCAATGGCACCGACACCCTGCGGTTTCTCAATCCAAACAACCTGGCCGAAGCGCGGCGGATTCGCGTCACCGATTCCGGCCGGCCGGTCCAGCACCTCAACGAACTCGAATACATCGACGGGTCGATCTATGCCAACATCTGGTACGTCGATCGCATCGCCCGCATCGATCCCCAGTCGGGTCGGGTGACGGGCTGGATCGATTTGTCGACGTTGTGGCCGGCCCGGCAGCGGCCCACCCGCGAGCACGTGCTCAATGGGATTGCCTGGGACGCTGAGGACGAGCGGCTGTTTGTGACGGGCAAGAACTGGCCCAAAATGTACGAGATTCGCGTGGTGCCGGTCGAGCCTTGACCGCCGGCCACGGCTCAACCGCCGAGCGGTCCGACGCGACCCGCCAACGGCACGTCTCATGCGGCCGCTGGGCCACGACGTTCCTTCGATCCCGTGTGTCATGGCCCAAGAACCTGGTTGGACATTCCGCTGGACGGGGCCCGGCGCCGGGCTGTGGAGCGGCTACAGCGTGGGCCCCTTTGCCGCCGAGCTGATTCCCCGGGCGTCGGCGGCGGCCGTGCTGACGATGATGGCCCTGACCTACACGCTGTGGCTGCCCGAGACGTATTTCCCCCAAGTGCCCTGGCTGGCCAGCGTGGCGCATTGGCCGGCCAGCCTGGAGGGTCTGGCTGCCGCCCTGACCGTGGTGGGCCTGGTCGGCACGCTGCTGTCAACGGGCCCGCTGTTGCAACGGCTGTTCTTAGCCCTCTGGCTGTTTGCGGGCTTGGTGCTGGTGCTGTTTGATCAGCAGCGTCTGCAACCCTGGTTCTATCTGGGCGGACTGATCGCGCTCGCTTGGCTGGTGTTTCCAACTGCCCGGGCTGGGGCTTGGCTACGGCTGCTGCTGGTGAGCCTGTACTTCTGGTCGGCGGTGGGCAAGCTGGATGTCAGCTTCGTCCACGAAATGGCCCCGCTTTTTCTCAACGGCTTGGCTTGGGGCCTGGGCTTTTTACCACGGGGCACGTTGGCCGCTTGGCCGAACTGGCTTGTCTGGAGTTTGCCGATCGGCGAACTGTTGGTTGCCCTGGTGTTGTTGGTTCCCCGGCTCCGCTGGCTGGGCATCGCTCTGGCCTTGACCCTGCACGGGCTGTTGCTGGTGATTCTGGGGCCCTGGGGCCTGGGCCATTCGCCGGCGGTTTGGGTCTGGAACGCCCTATTCCTGATCCTCGTGCCCGCGGCCTTTGGGGCTCGATCCCAGCAGGCAACTCTCGAACCGGCCAGCGAAGCTCTCACGCCAGCGAGCGAGCCTCGCGGGCGAAGCCGCCGGGCGGAATGGGCGGCCTCGGTGGTGTTGGGCGGAGCCGTCGTGCTGCCCGCTCTGGAGCCCTGGGGCGGATTCGACGTGTGGCCCAGTTGGGGGCTGTACGCGGCCGGCAACGCCCGGGTCGAGCTGTACCTGCATCGCGAGGACCTGGCTCGGCTGCCGCCCCGCTTGAGCGAACCGAGCTGGATGCCGCCGGTCTGGGCCCGGGAAGAATGGGTCCGCGTGCGAACCGATCGCTGGAGCCTCAACGACCTGGCTGCCCCGGTCTATCCCTCGGTGCGGTTTGGCCTGGGTGTGGCCGACGACCTGGCCAGTCGCTATCCCCTGCGGCACGGTCCCCGGGTGGTGATTGTCCATCGGGCCGACCGCTGGACCGGGCTCCGCGAGCGCGAGATCCTGCAGGGCTACGACGCCCTGAACACCGCCACCCGCGAGTTTTGGTTTAACGCCCGTGGCCGCATGGCTTTGCGAGGCGGGGCGGTCGGCGGTGCCGATCGTTAAGGGGGTGTGGCTGCCGCAATTTCTAGGGAATGCGTATTGAATCGTTCGAAGTGATTGACTAGAGTTCTGGGGAGTAGAGCGGGTTTCCTCACCGTAGGGGTTCGATGCAAAATGCCTTGACCGTGGATGTCGAAGATTACTTCCACGTTCAGTCGTTTGCCGGTCAGGTGGATCCCACCGATTGGCCGCATTTTGAGTCCCGGGTCGAGCGAAACACCGAGCGGCTGCTGGCCCTGTTGGCCGAGCGTGGCGTTCGGGCGACCTTTTTCGTGCTGGGTTGGGTGGCCCAACGGCACCCGGCCTTGGTGCGGCGGATCGCCGAGGGCGGCCACGAGTTGGGTTCGCACAGTCAGTGGCATCGGTTGGTGTACTCGCTGACGCCCGAATCCTTCCGCGAGGACTTGCGGCAAAGCAAGGCCACGCTTGAGGATACGGCGGGCCAACCGGTGACGACTTACCGAGCCCCCTCGTGGAGTGTGACCCGGCGGACGCCCTGGTTTTTTGAGATTTTGCGTGAGGAGGGGATCCTGCTCGACAGTAGCATTTTCCCGATCCAGCACGACGTTTACGGTTGGCCCGAGAGTCCGAGATTCCCTTACCGCATTCAAACGGCCGCTGGCCCCCTCGACGAGTTTCCCGCCTCGACGATTCGTCTGTGGGGTGCTAATCTCCCGATCTCGGGGGGCGGTTACTTCCGACTCCTCCCCGGAGCGGTATCGCGGTGGGGATTGAAGACCCTCAACCAAGCGGGTTGCCCGGCGGTGTTTTACATCCACCCCTGGGAGTTAGATCCCCAGCAGCCCCGGCTGCGGGGTGTGCCTTGGAAGAGTCGGTTTCGTCACTACACGAATCTGCACACAACCCAAACCAAGCTGGCCGCCTTGCTGGATGCTCTGCCCTGGACAACGCTTTCCGAGAGTCTGGCCCAGTATCGTTCGCCCCGACCCACCTACGCGATTGATCGCACAACCCAAACCCTGAGCCCGTGCTCGTCGGCCGACCGCCGCGACTCGGCAGGCGTTTCCACCCACCCTGCTTAGCCCACCCTGAGACCGCGCGGCTTGCTGCTCACCGCACTTGCCCCGCACACCTGCCTGGTTCGACCCCTGCCCTATGACTCCGACTCCGCGTGCGGGTTTCCTCAACCCCCTGGCGGAGTCGCCCAACCCAGAAGCATTCTTCCTATGTTGGATTTGCCCGCGACCCTTCCGACCGCGCGTTTCTACAACGATGTTTCGGCCCCTGAGGCCCCGCGCGAGTTGGCTTCGCGCCCCCGCCTGCGGATGGCCAACACCTGGTTGGCCGTCAGCACCTGGATCGATCGAGCCATCGCCCTGGCGCTCTTGGTGCCCGCTTTGCCGGTGATTGGCCTGCTGGTGCTCGTTGTCCGGCTGACGTCGCCCGGCCCTGGCATCTTCAGCCAACGGCGGGTGGGCCGCGATGGTCGCGAATTCACCATGTACAAGCTTCGCAGCATGCGGAACGACGCCGAACGCCACACCGGCGCCGTCTGGTGCCGTCCTGGCGACGCGCGGGTCACCCGCATCGGCCGGATTCTGCGAGCCACGCACCTGGACGAGCTGCCGCAGTTGTTCAATGTTCTGCGTGGCGACATGGACCTGGTGGGGCCGCGTCCCGAGCGTCCCGAGAGCACGCCCAACCTGGAGCAGCGGATTCCCGGCTACAACCGGCGTCATGCGGTTCGCCCGGGCATCACCGGACTGGCGCAGATCAATCTGCCGCCGGATACCGATCTGGACAGTGTCCGCCGCAAACTGCAACTCGACCTGGCCTACGTTCGCGAAGCCAGCCTGTGGCTCGATGTGCGGATTCTGCTGTGTACCGCCCTCAAACTGCTGGGTGTGGATGGCAAGGTTGCCGCCGCCTACCTGGGAATTCGCCGGAACGTGGTTCTGCCCGAAGAGCTGACGGCGACCGAGAGCCGCGACGCCGAGTTCTCGCCTTGGACCCCCGGTCCCAGCCAAGTGTTCTTGTCGTTGCGGCCCAAGGGGCCACGGACCGCCGGGTGCGAACGGTATCACCGAGCCGGTTGAAGCCGCCTGTCCCCACCAACTGCGGTTCTGGCGCGGCCAGCCTTTGCGACGTTGAGTCCACGCCCGGCGGGGATGGCTCAGGCCGGTGGGGGCGGTATCCTGGGAAGGGTTGCGTGCCGGGCGTTGGCGACAGCGCCGGCCTCTTCTTCAACCGATGGTCCCGCGGAGCGCGTTTGGTGGCTCGCCCCCAGTTCTTGTTTCTTGTCCATCGTGTGCCCTATCCGCCAAATCGGGGCGATCGGATCCGCTCGTTCCATCTGCTGAAATTCCTCAGCGAACTGGGCGACGTCCATTTGGCCTTCCTGCATGACCAGCCGCTCGAGCCCGGCGTGCTCGACGCCCTGCGGCCGCTGTGTCGGCAACTGACCCCCATCGCCCACACCGGACGAAGGCGCTGGCTGGCGGCGGCCACGTCGCTGGCCACCGGAGGCAACGCCACCGAAGCCCTGTTTCGCAGCACCGCGATGCGGCAACTGGTGACCGATTGGGCCAGCCGCATGCGGTTCTCGGTGACGGTGGCCTTTTGCTCCAGCATGGCCCAGTACGGCCTGCTGCCAGCCCTGGAGCGTGTGCCCTTGGTGCTGGACCTGGTGGATGTCGACAGCCAAAAATGGCTGGACTATGCCGAGCGGGGCGGGGGCTGGAAAGCGCCCCTGTATCGGCTGGAAGCCAAACGCCTCCGCGCCCGCGAAGAAGAACTCGGCCAGCGGGCCCGCGCGGTGCTGTTGGTCAGCCAGGACGAGGCCGACCTGTACCGTGGCTTCGCGCCCCAGGCCAAGGTGCATGCGATTTCCAACGGGGTCGATCTGGACTACTTCCAGCCCTGCGAAGCCGCCGCGAGTGTGCCCGACCGTTGCGTCTTCACCGGGGCCATGGATTACCGCGCCAATATCGACGGCGTCGGTTGGTTCTGCGAACACGTCTGGCCCGGGCTGCGGAACCGGCGGCCCGGGGCCGAGTTCCAGATTGTCGGCCGCGATCCCACCCCCGAGGTCCAGCGTTGGGATCGTATTCCCGGTGTGCGGGTGTTGGGCAGTGTGCCCGATGTGCGGCCTTATCTGGCCGGGGCCAGTGTGGCGGTTGCCCCCTTGCGGGTGGCGCGCGGATTGCAAAACAAAGTGCTGGAGGCCCTGGCCTCGGCCCGGCCGGTGCTGGCTTCGCCCCAGGCGCTGGGCGGCATTGGCTTGCAGGTCGGAACCCACGCCCTGTCGGCCGAGACGCCCGAGCAATGGATCGCCACCCTGGATGAACTGCTGGCCGATCCCGAGCGGCAGCATCGGCTGGCGCAGGCCGGCCGCGATTTTGTCGAGCGCGAGTGTACCTGGGACAGCCGGCTGGCTCCGCTGGCGACGTTGCTCGAAAACCTCATTCGCTCGACCACCCCAGCCTCGTCGCGAAACGATTAGTGATCCCTGCGCAACACCGCAAACCAAATTCGTGGCACTGGTGGCTTGTCCACCAGTGTGTGGCTCGGTCGCATAGTGCCACCTAAGTTACTTCTGTTCGATGGGTTACGAGAACATCATTCGAAGAATAGCAGGCGTTATCAAACACTGGTGGACAAGCCACCAGTGCCACAAGTGCGGCTCCCAAACCCTTGCCGG
>JBJHDE010000097.1:0-12150 GCA_050486385.1 Planctomycetales bacterium
CCACCCACGCCGCGACCTGCGTCACGGCAGACGCCATCGCCCTAGCCGCAAGGGACGCCCACAGTGGCGCCATGACCGCCACCCCGGCAACGACCACCCACTTGAGCTTGTCCCACTCCTCGACCACCCAGCCGATCGCGTCCACGATCAGACCGACCGCCGTTTCGATCCCCGACCGCAGCGAGTCGACAGCCGCCATCACCGCAGGCCCGTTCCGGTCCCACCACTCCGACAGCTTCCCGAACGCGATCTCGGCTTTGGCCATCGCCCGCTCGATGAAGTCCTGCCAGTGCGAAAGCGCCTCGGGCAGCTTCGGCACCGGGTCCTGGGCGTGCATCAGCGCCAGCGCCAACGGCTCGCTGCTGTGGAAGGGCAGGCGCCCGGTCAGCAGCTCCCAGGCCAGCACGCCGACGGAGTACAGGTCGGCGCGGCCATCGACCTCCTCGCCGCGGGCCTGCTCCGGCGCCATGTAGCCGCCGCTGCCCAGGGCCAGCCCGGCGGTGGTGATGCGCGAGCGGTCCTCCTTGGACAGGGCGATGCCGAAGTCGGTCAGGCGGGGCCGGTTGCCGGCGTCGAACAGCACGTTCTCGGCCTTGACGTCGCGGTGGACGATGCCGCGCGCATGCGCGTACTCCAGCGCCGAGAGCAGCGAGGCGAGGATGTCGAACACCGAGCCCTCGTCGTCGCGGTAGTCGCGCTGGCCCAGCGCCCCGCGCGCCAGGTAGGGCATGACGTAGTACGGGTGGCCGGCGGCGGTGCGGCCGACCTCGTGGATGCCGACGATGCCCGGGTGCTCCAGGCGGGCGATGGTGCGTGCCTCCTGTTCGAAGCGCTGCTTGGCCGACTCGTCGGCCAGCGCCTCGGGCGACATCACCTTGATGGCGACCTCGCGGCGCATGAGTTGATGCACCGCCCGGAACACGCAACTCATGCCGCCGTTGCCCAGATGATCGAGCAGTTTGTAGGCCCCCAGGAAGTAGCCCTGCGAGCGGCCATTCAGCAGCATGCGGGCCTGCCAGGTCGTGAGCGCGCGCTGGCGAATCAGGAACTCGGCAAACTGTTCGGGCATGCTGTGCGGATCGCCCATCCGCTCTTGGTACTCGGCCAGGTGCTTATCAAGCTGCCGCTGGGTCAGCAGTTGGCTCCGTTGCAAGCACTCCATCAGGCTTGCGGGCCGCGGCTCGTCGGGCAGCCGGGGCTTCGGAGAAATGGCCGTTTGAGACATATCCTGGCTCATGGGATCCGATTCGAGGGCCCGTTGGGGATCGTCAATAGAATGGGTGTCGGCCGAACTCACGATATAACCCGTTCCTAATTTTGACCTCGCCAAGGCAGGGTCAGTCGACGACCGAGCCTGTTTTGCTCAAGGTGTTTCTTCGCGGATTTTCTGGTCAGCCGCGCGGTCGAAAAGCCGCTGAGGTTGTGGTTCCAAGTTCTCAATTCTTGAACGGAAGAGACGGCGCTTTGGACCTCCGCGTGACAAGTGACAATGCCCTGTGGTCCGTCCCCGGTCCACATCAGCGCAAGGGCGGCCGGGAGTGTTACGTCCGATTGCCGCCCGAGGACGACGAGGTGAGTTCCGCAATCAGGAACCCGACGCCTCCCCAGAATACGGCTCCCAGGCCGGCCATCAACACAATCGGCGGCACGGGCACTCCGGCGCACAGCTCCACCAGCTTGTCGGCCAGGCTCCACTGCATCATCGTGGCCACGCCCCCCAAAACAACCCCCGCAACAGCACCAATACTTGTTCCAATTAAAAGCTTGTTGGCGCCCCGAAACGGCGACTTCACGCGAAGTCGATTCAGGGCCGGTGTCGCGGGGGTGGGCGAATCGCCCCGGCGGACGACGGTCGGACGCCGCGCCGCCGAGGTGGGCGGCGTGTTGTCATTTTTCATGCTCCGGGCGGCGATCATGCGGCGACCGGCTTCCAGGGCTCCGCTGCTGGGGCCCACCAGCGGCAGCACGTACTCTTCGATGTCGGCGATAATGTCGTCCATCGACTGGTAGCGTTGCCGCGGGCTCTTGGCGACCATCTTCTCAAACACCATCTGCAAGGCCTGCGGCGCTTGCGGGCACACATCGGTCAGCTTGGGCGCGGCCTCGGTCTGGTGCGCTTGCAGGGTGCGGGTCGGGCTGCCACGCTCAAACGGGCTCTGCCCGGTCAGCATGAAGTACAACGTGCAGCCCAACGAGTAGATGTCGGCCCGGTTGTCGGCACTGCGGGCGTCGGCAAACTGCTCGGGCGCCATGAAGTCCGGCGTGCCCAGCACCGTATCTTGCGTGGTCAGCGGCTGCATCAGCGAACCGGCCACCCCGCCCAGCGTAAAGTCGAACCGCACCAGCCCCAGGTCGAGAATCTTGATCGTTCCCCGGGTGTCGACCAGCAAATTGCCGGGCTTCACATCGCGATGGACCATCTGCTTGGAGTGGGCATGTTGCAGGCCCTGGGCCACCTGGAGCAGGTAGTCGACCGCTTCGGCCACGCTCAACGGACCGCCATGACGCACCCGCTGATCGAGGTTGTCGCCGTCGACGTACTCCAGCACCAGGTAGCTTTCGCGATTGCTGCTGACGGCATCCCAGGCGGCCACGATGTTCGGATGATTGAGCTTGGCCACCGCCCGGACCTCGCGGTCAAATCGTTTGGCCTCTTCTTCGGCGCTCTTGGCGCTGTCGTGCTGCATGACCTTGAGCGCGACAATCTGGCCGGTGCTGCGGTTGCGGGCCTTGTAGACCACGGCCATGCCGCCGGCCCCGATCCGCTCGATGACCACATAGTCCCCGTACCGCAGCCCCGTGGTCCGACCTTGGCGGAGCACGGCCACTTGGTAATCGGACAGCCAACCCAACTGCCGCAGCCAGTGCAAAGCGGCCCCGACCTCCGACAGCCGACCTCCGAGAATCTGGCCGCGGACACTCTCCAGGGCATCTTCGCTGAGCAGGCCCGTCTCCTCGAGCGAGACCAGCAGATCTTCCAGGTTCGGGTCCATCTCCGAGGAGCCACCGCCCGAGGAGTCGATGCCCATCGAGGGTTCCAGGCCCACCGAGTCTTCAAAGTCGGCCACCAGACCGCTGGCCTTGGACCGCCGCTCCAGTGCGCTGGCCGAGGTAGCGACCGTCTCGGGTGGTACACTCGAAGGCAGGGGGCGTCCGGGACGCAGGGCCTCGCCGGGGCGCGGCGGGGGCGAAGCTTCGCTTTCGGGCGGGATCGAGACCGAACCCTCGCTGCCCGAGAGATCGCCCTTGAGCGACATCCAGGTCTGGCTGCTGAGATCGTTTTGCTGGAGCCAGCGGTCGATGGCCTCGCGGTGGAATCGCCACTCGCCCATGATTTCCTGGGCAGGCATTTTTCCCTGCTGGGCCAGCGCCTCGACCTGAGTGGCCGGAAAGCGGAGATACCGCGAGACCTCTCTCAGGGTCATCACCGCCGGGGGCCGACGCTTCTTCTTTCGCTTCTTGGTGCCACTGCCCGACTTGGATTGCGCCTCGCCGTTGCCGCCCGTCAGGTCGATCTCGACGCTTGAGCGCTCGTTGCCAGCCGCGCTGGGGTCGGCCTCTTTCGTCCGCGGGGCACTGCCGTTGATCGCGCCACTGGGCAAGTCGGCGGCAATCGGCGGAATCAGCTCGGTCTCGCTGTTCTCGCTCAAGGGGGCCTGCTTGGCCTCGATCGACGACGGGGTGAGGCTCTCGACGTTGGTCGGCGAAGCCGCCAACACGGCGATAGCCGTCTTGGGAACCAGATTGGTGTCGGTATGGGCATCGTCGCGGAAGGCGGTCTCGTCACCCCCGTTGGGCGAAGGGATGCCTTCGGCTTCTTTGGAGGTGTTGAGCGAGTCGCTCTCGTGGGCGTTCTCAAGCCAACGGGCCAGCACGCTGGCGACCTCTTCGGCGCTCTGGTAGCGATCTTCGCGGTTCTTGGACATCATCCGCAGGCAGATGCGTTCCAAGGCCAGCGGGGTCTCGGCACGCTGCTCGCGGAGGCTCTCGGGCTGGTGATACAGATGCATCGCCAGCTTGTTGGCCAAATTGCCCTCGGAAAACGGCGCCCGACCCGCGAGCAAAAAGTAGAGCGTGCAGCCCAGCGAGTAGATGTCGGTCCGCGCGTCGACGTCGTGCGAGTCCTTGACCTGTTCGGGCGCCACATAGTCGGCGGTGCCCAGCACCTTGCTGGTGCGGTCTTGGGTGTAGCTGGTGGCATTGGGGGCCATGCTGCGGGCCAGCCCCAGGTCGAGCACCTTGATCACGCCTTCACGATCCACCAGCAGGTTGGCCGGCTTGACGTCGCGATGAATCAGCCCCGCCGAGTGGGCATAGGCCAGACCCGCACAGGCCTGCCGCATGTAGTCGGCCGCCAGCGAGAAATCCAGCGGGCCTTCGCGATCGACCTTTTGCTGGAGATTGGTCCCCTCGATGTACTCCATGACCAGGTAGTAGCGGTCATGCTCGGCATCGAAGTGATACGCCTTGACGACGTTGGGGTGATCCAGCGACGAGACCAGCTCGGCCTCTTTCAGGAACCGCCGGACGCGGCTGTCTTTCTCGTGGCTGCTGCGGGGCAGCACCTTGATGGCGACCTTCCGCTTCATCAAGGGATGTTCGGCCAGAAACACGCTGCTCATGCCGCCGGTGCCAATGCGGTCGAGCAAACGGTACTTGCCCAGCAAAAAGCCCCGCCAGCGGCCCTGCAGAATCATCTTGGTCTGCCAGGCGCTCAGGACCTTGTTCTGCAACAGAAAATAGGCCAGCCCGGCGGCCTCGTTCCGACCCTTCCTTTCTTTCGGAGAAGCCGCAAACCGCGTCAGCGCAGCATCCAACACGGTGTCGTCGACCAGACCCGTTCGCCGCACGAGGGCGGCGTAGGTCTCGGCCGTTGTCACCTGCTGGGGGGCGACGCTCTCACCCATCCCGTCGATGAACACATTGTCCATGATCGGTACCACATAAGCTCGGAACTCGTCGAGCCGGAGTCATGAGGGCCGACTGCTCGCGAACGAGCCAAGTCCGAGTCAACAAGAGAGAAATGATCAAACCACGCCGAACGGCGGACTATGGAATCGCAAACCAACGAATAGACACGTCGACGATCCACACCGCAGGGGGAGTGCCCCTGTGCCATCTGAGAGGTTGGGCAACTCGCCGCAACTCTCCCTCAATAGTACAAATAAGCAATCGAGGTGCCGAACCGACAAAACTTTTGAAAGACGCCCCAGCCAGAGACAAACTCCCCTTTGGTGGAGTTTCATCACCCACGCCAGAATGTCATCCCGGTGAGGGATACCCCGACCCCGCCTCCTTCGAGGACCGTGCCTCCCGCAACCTGGGCGACCAACCGCCATCCTCCCCGGTGAGGGTGGACTCATCCCATATCAAGGCAGACAAGCCACGGGACCGCAATCACCCGCGTTCGCCATTCGAGCAGGCTGTGCCCAGTTATTCCCTACTACGGGTCGCCAGGCGATTCGTTTTGACGAATCTGCCCCGAGTTCCATCCGCGGGGCCGTGCTCGAGGTCCACGCTCCACCGCAGGTGGTGGTATCGGGGCCCTACGGAGGACCCCCTCAGGGTCCCCCTCGAAACAACCGTCAAGAATCTCTACCTCTGAGGGGACCATGATCTCGGGGTGCTGTCAAGCTTTCGGACAATTTCACTCGGGCGCAGCTTTACAACTGTTCGCCGAGATTAACAGCCCCTAGGGAAGATTCCTCACTCCGAGCGAACCAATCCGTCCTGACGATCCTTGTTTTCGCGCCCCCCTCCCACGACCCTAAGGAGATCCCCCGCCATCGCTAGCAGGGGTCAGTCGTTGAGACTCACCGAGGCAGGGATTCCCGGCACCGGAAACTGATTGCACAGCTCGAGAACTTCCTGCCGGATGGCCGCACACCGCGCCGTGTCCTGCGGGGCCTTGAGCGCTTCGAGAATCCAACCGCCGATCCGGGTCATTTCGTCCAGGCCCATCCCGCGGGTCGTCAACGCCGGCGTGCCCAGCCGGATGCCCGAGGGATCGCGGGCGTTCCGCGAATCCCAGGGAATCATGTTCATGTTGATGGTGATGCCGCACCGGTCGAGCACCTCTTCGGCCGGCTTGCCGGTCAGCCCCAGGGTCGTGACATCGGCCAGAATCAGGTGATTCTCGGTCCCGCCGCTCACCAGCGCCAGGCCGCCGGCGTGCAGCACCTCGGCCAGACGCTGGGCGTTGGCCACAATCCGCTGGGCGTAGTCGCGGAAGTCGGCTTGCAGGCACTCGCCATAACACACGGCCTTGCCAGCGATGACATGCATCAGCGGACCGCCCTGAATGCCCGGAAACACCGAGCGATCCACCGCCTTGGCATACTGCGCCCGGCAGAGAATCATGCCGCCTCGCGGGCCCCGCAGCGTCTTGTGAGTCGTGGTGGTCACAAAGTCGGCCACCGGCACCGGATTGGGATGAACGCCGCCGGCCACCAGGCCCGCGTAGTGGGCCATGTCGACCATCAGCATCGCGCCGACATCCTCGGCGATCTCGGCAAATCGCTCGTGGGGAATCTGCCGCGGATAGGCACTGGCCCCGGCGACAATCAGCTTGGGCTTATGCTCGCGAGCCAGCCGGGCGACCTGATCCAGGTCGATGCGGTGATCGTCGTTGCGAACGCCGTAGCTCACGATGTCGTAAAGCTGACCGCTGATATTCAGCTTCATGCCGTGGGTCAGGTGGCCGCCGTGGGCCAGGTCCATCGCCAGAATGCGATCGCCGGGCTTCAGCACCGACAGATAGACCGCCGTATTGGCCGAGCTGCCCGAATGCGGCTGGACGTTGGCATGTTCGGCCCCAAACAGTTGCCTGGCCCGGTCGATGGCCAACTGCTCGACCACATCGACATGCTGACAGCCGCCGTAGTAGCGCTTGCCCGGGTAGCCCTCGGCGTACTTGTTGGTCAGCACCGTGCCGACGGTCTCCAGCACGGCCTGGCTGGTGTAATTCTCGCTGGCAATCATCTCGAGGCCGTTCTGCTGCCGCTCCATCTCGTCGCGGATGGCGGACCAAACCTCCGGGTCTTGGCTCTCGATCGTTGGCATCGGACTCGTTTCTCCAGCAACCCCCGGGGCGGCCGGGGGCGTTTTCCGTGATGACTCTGGCGAGTTCCGCCGCCCACAAAACACGACGGGAGGCCCGAAACCTCCCGTGGCTCCCCCAAAATGAATGGGGCCTGGTCAACGAGTTCGCCATGCGTGGAATTTCCACAGCTATTCTGCTTGTCGGTGGGCCAGGGGTCAAGGATTCGCCCTCCCTGGCGGCTCGTCGCAGCCTGGGGGCTGCCCAGGGCCGGCGGCACGGCCCGCACGATCCCGCCGCCTACCCAAGTCTGGCGGCTTGAGCCGCCCGGTTGGCCCGACTACAAGGGGGGCAGTTGATTGCCAAAACCTGACCCATTGTGTCTTGAGGACCCCAGTATGGATCGTCGTCGTTTCTTGCAGACCGGACTCACCGCCGGAGCCGCCGCCGCCCTGGTCGGCCAGCCGACTCAAGCCCAGCAGCCGGAAGGCGCCGCGTCGAATGCCGCCAAGTTCAAACTCAAGTATGCCCCGCACTTTGGCAGCTTCCGACACCTGGGCGGCGACAACCTGATCGATCAACTCAAGTTTGCCGCCGACCAGGGCTTCACCGCCTGGGAAGACAACGGCATGAAGGGCCGACCGGTCGAGCTCCAGGAGCAAATCGCCAAGACGATGAGCGAACTGGACATGACCATGGGCGTGTTCGTGGCCACCGCGGGCGGCGGCTTCAACACCGTCAGCTTTGCCGGAACCAACAAGGACGCCCGCGACGCCGTGCTGGCCGACATGCGGGCCAGTATCGATGTGGCCAAGCGGGTCCATGCCAAGTGGATGACCATCGTGCTGGGCGGCTTCAACACCCGGCTCGAAATGGGTTACCAGATGGCCCACACCATCGACCTGCTCCGTCGCTGCGTGGACATCGTCGAAGCCCACGACCTGGTGATGGTCATGGAACCGCTGAACTGGTGGGCCAATCACCCGGGCGTGTTTCTCACGAAGATTCCCCAGGCCTACGAGCTGTGTCGGGCGGTCGATCACCCCTCGTGCAAGATCCTGTTCGACCTGTATCACCAGCAGATCACCGAGGGCAACATCATCCCCAACATCGACATGTCCTACTCGGAGGTCGGCTACTTCCAGTCGGGCGACACCCCCGGCCGCAAGGAGCCGGGCACCGGCGAGATGAACTACCGCAACATCTTCCGCCACCTGCACAAGAAGGGTTTCGACGGCGTCATCGGCATGGAGCACGGCAACAGCATCCCCGGCCCCGAGGGCGAGCGGGCGCTGATTCAAGCGTACCGCGAAGCCGACAACTTCTGAGCCCCCTGGATCGCACTCCTCCGCTGGGAGCCGGCCATTGTGACTGGTTCCCAGCGGCGGCACGGCAACGCGATCCCGCTTTCACAGCCGTTGGCCTTTCCAGCGGACAAAGCCTTCCATGGCCAGGTACTCGGGCAGCCCGATGCGATTGTAAATCTCGGCCGTGCCACGGTTGCGATCCTCGGCCCGCTGCCAGAATTGCCGGGGGTCGCTGCCGGGAAACAGCGCGTCGTCCTTTTGGCTTTCGTGACAGAAGATGGCCTGCCGTTTGAGCAGCAGGTCGTAGGGGCTCATGGGCACGGCAATCTCGATCTCGTGCGGTGGGTACTCTTGCCAGGCACCGCGATACAGCAGCGTTTCGGGTCGGCGGCCCTGGGCGGCTTCAATCTCGTGCAGGGCCTGGATGATGGCCTCGGCACAGGTGCGATGCGTGCCATGCGGGTCCGAGAGATCGCCCGCCATGTAGACTTGGGCGGGTTCGAGCCGCTCGATGAGTTCGCGAACGATGCCGACATCCTCGGGCCCGACCGGATGCTTTTCGATGGTACCGGTGCGATAGAACGGCAGATCCAAGAAGTGGAGCTGCTCGTCGGGAATGCCGCACACCCGAGCGCCGGCCTTGGCCTCGCTCCAGCGGATGAGGCTTTTGATTCGCAGCACCGCGGGGCAGTCGGATTCGCCCGGCCGCTTGGCGGCCAATGAGGAGCGCACCTGCTCGGCCAGTTGACGGCTGGCATCGCAATCGATGTCAAACTGCCGATTGAACTCGGCCACCAGGTCGGCGTAGCGGAGGGCGTCGCGGTCAAACACCGCGATGTTGCCACTGGTCATGTAGGCGACATGGACCTCGTGACCGTCTTCGACCAGGCGGATCAACGTACCGCCCATGCTGATGACATCGTCATCGGGGTGCGGGCTAAAGCACAGCACCCGGGCCGGTTCGCGACCGCCGGGATGATACTCGATGGTCCGCATCATCGCGGTGAACACCCGATGCGCCACCCGCGAGGCCGGTCCGTGGTGCCGCAGCAGTTGGTGCAGGTCGTGCGAGCGGAAGTCGTCGTCTTCCAGTTTCAGCAGGGCCTTGCCGGTTTGTTGGGCCAGCCACAGCAGGGCGCGTTTGATCAGCGGCTCGGTCCACTCGACGGTGCCCAGGCTCCAGGGCCGCTCGACGGCGGTCAGCTTGGCGGCGGCGGCCTCGTCGATGAGCACGCTGGTGTCGCGGTGCTCTTGCAGGCAGGAAGCCGGCACCCGATCGGTGACGGGCCCCTCGACGGTTTCTCGAAGCGCCGTGGCTTTGTGTTCGCCCAGGGCGACCAGCAGGATCTTGCGCGCGGCCAAGACCGTGCCAATGCCGATGGTCAGCCCGGCCGAGGGGACGTTCTCTTCGCTGTAGAACTCGCTGGCGGCCTTCTTGCGGGTCACCGGATCGAGCCGCGCCAGCCGAGTCCGGCTGTGCCGCATGCTGAACGGTTCGTTGAAGCCCAAGTGCCCGTTGACGCCCAGCCCCAGCAGCAGCAGGTCGATGCCGCCGGCCCGCTGAATCTGCTCTTCAAAGCGTCGGCAGGTCTCGTCGACCGCCTCGGTCGAGACCGCTCCGTCCAGCAGATGGATGTTCTCGGGCCGCAGGTTCACGCGATCCAGCAGCACCCGCCGCAAGCCACGTCCCAGGCTCTGCGGGCTCTGGCAGGTAAGCCCCTGATACTCGGAGATGCCAAACACCACCACGCCCGAGAAATCCAAGCCCTCCTGTTGGTGGAGTCGCACCAGTTCGCGATACACACCGGTGGGGGTCGAGCCACCGGCCAGGCCCAGCACGGCGAGTTGGCCGAAGCTGTTGCGTTCGCGGATGGTGGCCGCGATCATGGCCGCCGCGCGGTCGGCCACCTCGTGATAGGAGCGGAACTGGTAACACGGCAGACTGGTGCCAGGCAGCCGGGCGATGCCGGCCGGCGGGGGCTCGGCTCGGACCAGGGCGGTGGAATTCATGCGGAGGCGCCATGCCAGGAGCAAAAGCAAGACCATCGGTGCGGCAATCGCCCCAGCCTTCCACTCGGGCGACTCCTTCTGGTGTAGCCGAAGCCCCCGGCGCGCGGAAGGCCGCGACTTCGGTTGGTGCCAGCGCGCAAACTCACCGCGGCGAGGCCAGGAGTATCGCCCCCCGTTGAAGCGCTCGACTGGGAGTGGGCGGCCACTTCCTAGCGGCCGAGACACATGGTCACCTGCCCTGGGTCGGCGCGGAGCGGGGATTGGGTAAACTGGGGCCATTCGTCAATACCCGCACCCGGCTTCGCCAACCAGTGGTCGGTGGAGGGCGGGCCGTCTTGTTCGAAGGGACTGTGTAAGGACTTATGGGGCCACCGAACCTCGCCTTCATTCTGGGTTTAGCCCTCCTCTGCGGACTGGTCTGCCTGGTCGTCTGGCTCATCAATACGCCCGCGGCCAAGTGCCGCACGCGGTTGGCTTGGGCGTGGAAGCACCTGGAGTCCAACGACCGCGCCGAGGCCGAGGCCCTGTTTCAGGAAGTCGTCGAGCAGTGCCGCGAGCAGCACTGGCGGAATCACATCCTGGCCAACGCCTTGCTGGGGCTGGCCAGCCTGTGGCGGAAAGAGCAACGCAACGACGAGGCCGAGCCCGCCGCGGAATTGGCCCTTGAGCTGGCCAGCGAACACTACGGGACCGACGAGCCGGCCCTGATGCCCTATCTGCTGGTCTCGGGATTGTTGGCCCTGGAGGGCGGACGGATTCAAGAGGCCGAGCGGCTGCTGGGCGAAGCCGTGCGGATCTGGCAAGAGCGGGGGGCGATCGACCCGATGTTCATCGCCCCAGCGCTCAACAGCCTGGCCCGGCTGGCGATGGTCCGCAACGCCTGGGCCGAGGCCCAACAGTACTTGTACATGGCCCTGCAGGTCCACGGGGCGCTGGGCGACCCCGATGTGGCCGGCCGGATCGAGACGCTGGTGCTGATCGGTCAGGTCTCGATGGAGCTTGGCGATTGGGAGGCCGCGGCCGACGCCCTCGACGCGGCGTTCGAAGGGGCCGAGGACTTCTTCGGCCCCGAGCATCCGCTCACCGCCGAGATGCTCCGTGATCAGGCCCGGCTGCTGGTCCGCAGCGGCGAGCGGCAGCAAGCAATCGCGCAGCTCAAACAGGCCCAATCAATCTTTGAACAGCAACCCGACGCTGCCGAGGTGGTGCGGGCGGGGACACCGCTGTTGCTGGGCAAATTGTTTTGGAACGAAGGCGACATCCAGCAGTCCGAGTTCTGGTATCAGCGGGGATTCGAGCAGCTTTACCGCGCCACCCGGCAGTTGGAACCCGACAGCCCGCGTTGGCACGCACTGTTGGCCTGGCACCTGGCGACCTGTCCGGTGGACGGTCTCCGCGATGGTCGCGAGGCCCTGGATCACGCCCTGCAGGCGGCCGATCTGGAACCCCGCCCGAGTTGGTCCACGCTGGCCGGTTGGGCCGCCGCCTTGGCCGAGCTGGAAGAATACGACGCTGCTTTGGAAAAGCTCGGCGAGGCCACCGCCGTGGTCCCCGATGCCC
Organism: Planctomycetales bacterium; assembly: GCA_050486385.1. GTDB lineage: Bacteria > Planctomycetota > Planctomycetia > Pirellulales > Pb10988 > JBJHDE01. The sequence goes on from JBJHDE010000097.1 coordinate 11,917, forward strand.
ACCGCGGGCAACTCGAAGACCATCGCCAAAGCTATCTCGACCGCATTCCCTGGCGCGACACCCACCTCGATGAAGCACCCCAGGAATACGACCACCCCAGCCCCGAAGGGGCCGATCTGTAAGAACGCCGACTCAAGCCCCAAAGGGGCGATTGGAAAAACCCAAGCCCCAAAGGGGCGGCGCTACGACAGCCCAGGGTGCAACCCTGGGTGATTGCCGGGGGCGATTGTGACA
>JBJHDE010000098.1:0-12137 GCA_050486385.1 Planctomycetales bacterium
AAGTTGGGGATGGTCGTCTTCGCGCTCTTCGCGTCTTGGCGGTTCAACGTGTTTCCCGTCCCGAGGCGCCCGGTGCCTCTCGGATCGTTCGTAAACTTTTGCAAGCAACAGCAGCATCGACTCACGTTGCCCGGCCTGATAACCTTTGGCTCGACCGCTCAACACCGATCGGCAGACCGCACGCCTTGCCAGCAAGCCGTGGCACACGTTTTGATGAAGCAAGGGCAGCGGTGTGCCCTCAACCCTGCAAGGCGGATTGAATCCGCTCGACGAGGCGATTGTCACGCTCCTGGCTGCCGCGAAGCTTGTAAACATTGGCGGCCAAGAAGGTGTCGCGCCAACCGGGCGAGACATGATCGTAATCCTCCAGCACCGCCGAACTGAACTTGTAATCGTGGGCGTTGTTGCCCTTCTTGAAAATCAACACCCGGGCGGCATCCATCATCTGCCGGGCGTTGCCCTCTTGCTTGAGAAACGCCAGGGTCGCGGCGGCGGCATCGTCGGGTCGTCGGCTGAGCTTGTCGAAAATCTCGTCCAGCTTGACCGGCTCGTCGGCGTCGCGCTCCTGAAGCCGACCAATCGTCACGTCGCGGACCTGACCCCGCGACTTCATCCCCTCGCGGAACAGCGGCAAGAAGGCGGCGTTCTGCAACAGAATCAGCCGGCGGGTCTCGTCGTCGCCGGTCGTTTGAAAAGCAAACCGCAGGGCATTGGTCGTGGTCACCGCGTGCAAGGCGACAATCGCCGATTGCCGCATTAACAACTCGCCACTGCCGACCAACAGGGCATCCCAAATCGACTGCGGCCCCACGCCCGCGTTGAGCAACTCGACCACCTGGTCGCAGGCGTCGTCGGACGAGCCAGCCCGCAAGGTGGACAGCAGCGTCTCGGTGCCGGAGCGATCCAGCGAGCCGCCCCGCCATGGTTTGCGAATGGTGCCCACCAGCTCTTGATTGCGGCGGAAGGGCCGATCGGGATCGCCGTCGCGTTGGGCGGGATTGCTGCCTTCGTGCATCAGCAGGGCATAGGCCAGGCTCCGCAGAATCGGCTCGGCGTGTTGCCAGCCAATGCAGGCCAGCGTCCGCCAGCAGTTGGAAACGAAAATCGCCTTGTGCCCAATCGAGCGGAAGTCGCGACCACCGTAACGGAAAAACAGTTCAAAAATCTCTTGCGTGCCGGCCGTGCGGGCCAGACCAGCGACCGCCGCATCGGCGGCCTCTTCGTCCCAGTTCTCCATGGCCTCGATGAACGCTTGCCGCGCTTTGTGGGCCGGCGGTACCCGGCTCTCGTCGACCGGAGGCATCGTCCAGGGGCCTTGCCGCACCTGATCGGCCGCGGCCGATTTGAAATAGTCCAACGCCCAAAAGATCGGCAGCCAACGGTGCTCGGGCGGGCTGGACAGGCTGGCGATATGAGCCGAATTCACCACCAGCACGGCATGGAATTTGAACCCCACACTGGGCCGAGGCTCGACGTTCCGCACACCGGCCAACAGCAGCGCGGCTAAGACCTCGGAATAGCTCAATCCGCCACGAATCCGCGTGGCCACCTCTTCGACCAAACGGTCGCGAGGCGTCTCTTCAATCAAACGCACCAGCGGCTCAATCGACGGATCGAGCTGCACCCGCTTGGGATCGACCTGACTTTCGTCGGCCGAGACCCGAGGCAACGCTCCGAGAAACTGCGAGCCGCCCAGGCCCAGCATGGCGGTGGCGCTCATGCCGGCTTGCAGCAGGCTACGGCGATTGGTTCGGGGGGACATGGCGGATACCTCCACGGGGCGCGAGTCAGCCGGAAATGCTTCGTAGGCGAATTATCCCCCCGCGACCGCCGAGAAACCAGCCGCACGGGTGAGCGACCGCTCTTTGAACCGGATTGGGCCTCGATCTTGCCCACAATCTGAGCCAAGAAATCACCCCTGACCCGATGTTTTCCTGGGGAACACTTCAAACGAAATTCGTGGCACTGGTGGCTTGTCCACCAGTGTGTGTTTTGTTCAGGAGGCGCCTCCTAAGTTTCTTCTGTTCCAGGATTTACGTAGACATAAGTCTCGGGAAGGCAGGCGTTGTCCAACACTGGTGGACAAGCCACCAGTGCCACAAGTCCAACGGGTTGGCTCCTTGGCATTCCTGCCAAGTTGCTCGAATCTTGGGAAAATCGCGTCGATCGGGTCGGTGGCCCAGACCGCCATGCGGCAGGCATGAACTTCTCGTGAAGCGAGTTCTGGGGCCTTTTCAAGATTTGCGGGCGGCGTCACCTTCGGGGTTCGGTGGCTCGAAGCAGGAAGACGCGGGGATTGGGACTTGGCTCACGATGACTCCTCGGACCCCCACGGCGTGGATCGAACCCGGTGCGGTCCGACGGGTGAGCGAGGCGATCGAGCAACTCGGCGCTCGGCGGGTGGCCTGGGTCGTGGATCCAGTCGCCTATGCCGCCAGTGGGGCCGAAGACGCCCTGGCCGATGTGGTCGCCGCGACGGGCGCCAACGTCCACACGGTTCCCGCGGGGAATCCGCAGCTTGAGCCCATTCTGCGATTGGCCCAGCGGTTGAACGACGTCGAAGCCGTGGTCGCCGTGGGCGGCGGGGCGACCGTCGATACCGCCAAGCTGCTGGCCTTGTGGAGCCGCAACCCGACCTCAATCGCCGAGGTATTGGCCCATCCCAGCCAATGGCCCGCCGACGCCGCTCCGCTGATTGCCGTGCCCACCACCGCCGGCACCGGCAGCGAAGCCACCCACTTTGCCGTCGTCTACCACCAGGGCCACAAGCTGTCGGTCGCCCACGAGTCGCTGCGTCCCGCTTGGGCCATCGTGGACGCGGGCCTCTCGCTGAGCGGACCCCAGCCGATTCGGGCGGCCAGCGCCCTGGACGCCTTGTGCCAGTCGATCGAATCCCTATGGTCCACCCGCAGCACGCCCGACTCAGAGCGCGACGCCCGCGGTGCCCTGGGCCTGCTTTGGCCGGGCGTGGTGTCGGCGGTGCTCGATCCCAGTCTGGATCAGCAGGCCATGTTGGCTCGGGCGGCCTACCTGGCAGGGCGGGCCATCGACATCAGCCGCACGACGGCCCCGCACGCCTTGAGCTATCGCTTGACCAGCCGGCACGGCGTGCCGCATGGGTTTGCGGTGGCATTGACAATGCCAGAGGTGCTGCGATTCAACGCCGCTGTCACCGCCGACGATTGCACCGACTGCCGTGGGGCAGAGCACACCCGGGCTGCTCTGGCGACGATTGTCGAGGCCCTGGGTCAGCCCGATGCCGAGGCGGCCGCCGGGGCCCTGACCACCGCGATTGGCCAGCTTGGAGGTCCGGTGAGCTGGGGCGAAGTCGGAATCACCGGGCCCGAGGATCGGGCCGATCTGGCCGAAAGCGTCAACGCCGAACGCCTTGGCAACAATCCGCGAAGGCTCACCCGGGCCGACATCCTGGCGGTGCTGGAGACGATGCCCGACTGAGGGGAAAGATGCCCACCGAATAGGCCGGTCGTGGGCAATTGATCTTCCCCTGCGGGCGATGCTGGGCATAATGCCGCCGCCCCGCCGGTCAAATTCTCCCGATCCGGGAAAGTTTCTCTAATCCGCACACTCGGCGGATTCCGATACTGGCGACGCGCGGGCACTCCCGCCAGGCTGCGCACTCGAAGCGAAGGATCGCGATCGCCGTGAGCCGAACATCATCCAACATCGTGGCCCGTGTGGCCGGTTCGCCGTTGCTGTGGGGCGGAGCCCTGACGGCCGGTTTCTATGGCTTGATCTTCGGCGGTGTGATCACCCAGCCGTTGGTCGTCCGTTACACAACGGGCCACCCGATCGAGTTTGTCACCATCGGCCTGTTCTTCTTTGCGCTGGCAGCCCAGGCGCTGCGAGCGGGCGGCCTGTCGCGGGAACGCAAGGCCCTGCGGACGATTGACCTGGGCGAGATTCCCAACGGGGGTCAACCGCCGCGTGAATCCGTCGACTTGCAGCGGGAACTCAGTACGCTGTATCGCCGTTTGTCAGGCACCTATTTCTACCGCCGCTTGTGGAGTGCCCTGGAAAACGTCCGCCGTCGCGAAACGGCCGAGGGCCTGGATGAGGAATTGAAATACCTCTCGGATCGCCAGGCCGATGAGCGGCACGCCAACGGGGCCTTTGTGCGGGTGATCATGTGGGCCGTGCCGATGCTGGGCTTTCTGGGGACGGTGATTGGTCTGACGACGGCCATTGCCAACCTGAGCGTCGACGCCAACCAAGACTCCATCAATCGGGTGCTCAGTGGGTTGGGCGCGGCGTTTGATACCACGGCCCTGGCGCTGGGCCTGGTGATGGTCATGATGTTTGTGCAATTCCTGGTCGATCGGCAGGAGCGGTTGCTGTTGGATCAGGTCGACGAAGCCACCACCGCCGAGTTGGCCGAACGCTTCCAGACCGGCGGTTCCGCCGATCCGGTGCTCCACGGTGTGCAACAAATGGCCGAGACCGTGCAATCGGCCGTGGGCGAGATGGCCGCCAATGTTCACGACTCGGTCCGGGCCATGGCCGAGGATGTGCAGCGCCTGAGCCTGCGGTTACTCAAGGAACAAGCCGAGCTATGGTCGCGGACCATGCAGCAATCGCACGCCCAGTGGAACCGACTGGCCGAGGGCCATCAGCAGAACCTGGCCGCGGCGATGAGCGAATCGCTTGAGGTCCAATTGCGTCGCCATGCGGAATCGATTGTGGAAGGCGAGTTGCGGTTGGCAGCCGAGAGCCGCTCGCACTGGAGCGGAATTCAAACGGCCTTGGAGTCGACCACGCAGCAAATGCTGGACGTGCAGCGGCAACTTCGCGAACAAAGCGATCTGGCCCGCCAGGTGCTTCAGGCTACCGGCGAGGTGACCAGCCTGGAGATGGCACTCAATCACAATTTGCACAAGCTGGCCGAGGCCGGTCAGTTTGAAGAGACGCTGGTGAGCTTGAGCGCGGCGATTCACCTGTTGGCCGCTCGGCTGGGCAGCGAAGACACGACCCAATCGGTACGCATTGGTCTCCGCCGCAGCGATCCGCCGACCGGATCGACGCCAGCCCCGCATCATCGCGATTCGGCCACGGCCAGCCGCGATGACGAAGCGGTCTGAGCCCGGCTTCCGAGCCCCCATGCCCCGCCATCCGCGAGGAGTGACATGAGCCGCCGACGCGACGCGCTGGATACGGGGATCTCGCTGTTTCCCTTCTTGGCCGTGCTGATCTGCACCATCGGCGCCCTGACAGTGGCCCTGATGCTGCTGTCGCGGCAAGCCCGCATCGAGGCCCAAGAACGGGCCGTGGCCGAGTTGAACAAGCGGGCGACCGCGCCGCGGGACGTCGAGCCCGAAGCCGATGCCCAGCAGCTTTACGCCGGTACCGTGCCCGACGACGCAGCGACCGCGCCCGATCAACCGCCTCCGCCGCGGGAGTTTACCCCGCCGGCGGTTGCCGAGGCCGGTGCGGCCGCCCCCGCGCCGATGTTTGCCACACCGGGTGAAGCCCGCGACCCGTTTGCCGCCGCCAGGCCCCGGGAGCCGGATTCCGCCGAGGACCGGTCACCGGCCCAGATGCCGGCGGTCGCCGTCGTGGCGGATGATGAGCCGGAGGACGAGGCCCCGGATGTCGCGCTACCGGATGTCGAGGCCCAGATTGCCGAACTCGATGCCGAGTACGAGCGTTTGCAGGCCCGCACCGCCGAGGTCCGCGAAGCCATGCAGCAGCAGCGTTTGCATCTGAGCCATGTCGAGGATCACATCCGCAGCTTGCAATTTGAACTGGCCCAGGTTCAGCAGGCCGAGGCTTCGCTGGAGGAATCCAACATCTCGGAAGATCGCGACCGGATGCTGAAGCACCTGGAGGATCTTCGCCAGATTATGGCCGACAAGAAAAAGGCCCTGGAAGACGCCCGCGAGGCGCTCAGCCGCGGGCCGGCCTATGCGGTGATTCCGTTTGAGGGCAAGTTTCAAACCTATCGGCCGCCGGTGTATCTGGAATGCACGGCCGAAGGCGTGACCCTGCAACCGCACGGCATCACGCTCTCCGCCACCGACTTTGCCCCGCCGTTGGGCCCCGGCAATCCGCTGGCCGCGACCCTGCGGGCGATGAGCGAACACCTGGTTCTGCAACGAAGTCCGGATGGCCGCCCCACCGGTCAACCGTACCCGTTGCTGTTGGTCCGCCCCGACGGTGTGGAGGCCTACTATGCCGCCCGCGAGGCCCTGGCCGAATGGGAAAGCGACTTTGGTTACGAGTTGATTGACGAAAGCTGGCCGCTGGCCTTTCCACCGGGTGATCCGCAGGTTGGGGCAATCGCCCGCGAGGCCCTGGTGGCGGCTCGGTCGCGGCACGAGCGTGCCAGTCGGTTGGTGGCCGACACACGGATCGACGACGACGGTCCGATCCCGCAACGGTTTCGAGCGGGCAGCAGCTTTGAGGGCGCCGTTCCGGTGGACAGCGGCAGCTCGGGGGATGTCGTTGGCCGGGCCCGACGGCCGGAGGGTCGCACGCCCGACTTGGCCCGCCCCAGCCCAGCCAGCTCTCAAGAGCCATCGCCGGGAGGTGGATTTCGTCCGTCTGGCGGCTCGGCCGACGAGGGCACCGCCGCGGTGAGTGACGGATTCGGGCAGAGCCGGGTTGGCAATCTTCGCAGCACTCCCGGCGGTGGGCCACGCAGCGGCGGTGGCAACGATGCGGAACTCTCCAGCGAAACGGCCCGGGGCGGACCCGGCGGGCGCGGCGATGCCGAGACCGAATCCACCGAGCCCGGCGGCGGCGGAGGCACGACCATTGCCATTCGTGCCCCGAGCGATGCTCCCGCGGAATCCCTGGTCGACCGCCCGCCCAACACCCAGGCGCAGCCGCCTCGGTTCGGCAATCCGCCATCCAACGAGTTGACCATTCGCGGGGCGGAGGGCCGGCGGAGCGATGGCAACGAGGACGAAGAAGCCGGCCAGGGCACTTCGGCCCCCAACATGTTCGGCGGGCCGACGGGCGGCAAGACCTCGCAGCCTGGCATCGGAACGCCGTCGATGTTGCAGCCTCCGGACGAACCGCGGAAGGCTCCGCGTGTGGCCGATCAGCGGGGCGAGGGCTGGGCCCTGCCCGTGCAGCGCCCTGGCGTGATTGGCGTGGAGAAGTCGGTGCGAATGCGGGTGGATCGCAATGCCATCCAGGTGCTGCCCGACGGACAGAATCGTGAAGTCGATGCCGACTTGCAAAACTCGCTGGACGACGTGTTGGCCGATGTGCAACGGCAGACGCGGCGTTGGGGCGTGGCGGGGCCGAATATGGTCTGGCGACCGACGCTCAAAGTCGAGGCCACGCCCGAGGGACGGGAAACGGCCGAACAATTGCAACGGTTGTTGGATGGCAGCGGCATGAAGGTCGATATTCAAACCGAATCGGCCCCGCCGGTGCGTCCGCGCGAGGCCCGCACCCTGCGACTGCCGCCGATTCGTTGAGACCGTGGCTTGCGGCGAATGATCCATTTTCGAGGTACGCATGGCCGGTCGGGCCCGACGCACGAACACTGAAGACCAGGACTTTGGCGGCGATTCCTTTTTGGACATCGTGGCCAACGTCGTGGGCATTCTGATCATTCTGATCCTGGTGGTCGGGATGCAGATTGCGCGTTCGCCCGACATCCAGGCCGAGGCCGAGCGGATCGTCGCCCAGAAGCGTGCCGAGATCCCCGAGCCCAGCCAGCCGGCTCCCCCGGCAGTCCCGGCCGAGCTGGCTGCCGCGCCCGAAGTCGTCGCCGAAACGCCACCGAAACCCAGACCTCGGACCCAGCGGGTTCCCGTCGATTTGGAACTACCCCGGCGACGGCTGACCGCCCTGGCTCAGGGCTTTCTGGACACCGTGGCCCAGTTGCGGCGGATGCAACTGGAAACCCTCGCCCGCGAGCAGGAGCGGCAGCGGTTGGGCGTCGAGTTGGCCATCCGGACCGAGCGGCTCGAGAGCCGCACCCAGAAGCTGGACAGCGATCTCCGCCAGCGGGTGATGATGGCCCGCGAGGTCGATCAGCTTCACGCCGAACTGGGCAAGCTGGACGAGCAACTATTGTTCATGAACAACCCCCAGAAGGTGGTTGAGATTCGCCACGATCCCACGGCCATCAGCCGCACCGTGTACAGCGACGAGTTGCACTTCCGGCTGGCGGAAGGTCGGGTGACCTATCTGCCAATTGACCGGCTGGTGGATCGCGTCCGCGGCGACATTGACCGCCAGGTCTGGAAACTCCGCGAGAACGGCCGCATTGAAAGCAGCGTGGGGCCCATCGATGGCTTTTCGATGAACTACATTCTGCGGAGCCGCCGTGTGATGGTCGATCGACCCGGCAGCCGGGCCCAGATGGGCACCGTGGCCGAGGTGGTCCGTTGGGAGCTGATCCCCGGAGGGCCCGCCATGGGCGAGAACCTGGAAGACGCCCTGCGACCCGGATCTGAATTCCGCCGCGTGCTCGAACGGGCCAATCCACGCCGTGCGACCGTCACATTGTGGATTTACCCAGACGGCTTCGACCAGTTTCGGACCATCAAAGAAGAAGTCGCGCGGTTGGGATTCGCCACCGCCGCCCGCCCCCTGCCCGAGGGCACGCCGATTGCCGGTTCGCCGCACGGTTCGCGCAGCTCAGCGCAGTGAGAATCGCTGCCTATGGAACGAAACGGGGAGCCGAGCCCCCTTTAACTAGGGTGTATTCCCCCCCTAATTTTGTTTGCCGGGTGGTGAACCATCCCCACCAGCCGTTCGTTTCCTCTCTGGAACAAGCGTGCGTCCAGGGTGGGACAGCCCCTTTGAGAGCGGGATTCCGGGTTCTGGGCGCTGGGTATGGAATTTCGTTGGCTCACAAGAAACAAGGAATGTTGAATGGGTTACCTCGACCAGTGGAAGGCCGCTAAGTCTAAGTTCGAGAAGGACACGGGCAAGAAGAAGCCCAGCAAGACCTTTCTCAAGATTCGGGTTGGTGCGGGCCTGGATAAGGCGGCCAAGGCGGTGGATGCCGCCGACCGCACCGATGTGAACCCGGGTCGGGGAGAGGCCAAGTGGGGCCCGGCCCACGTGAAGAACTTTGCCAAGGCCGTGGCCTACTTTCGGAAGCAGGCCGACAATTACGCCAAGACCCTCGACCAGTCGATTGCCGACGAGGACAAGGATATTGCGGGAGATTTGCGCCGCAGCCTCAAGATCCTGAAGGCCGACTTGGACGCGATTGCCTCCAGCATGGAGGGTCGCACGGGAATGGCCGAGGCCGCCTCGAAGAACCTGGGTGCCGCGGAAGCCACGGCGGCCGCCCTGGTCAAGAACACCAAGGGGGCCGTCGCCCGGGCTCTGGCCGCTTGCCAGAAAATCAAACAGTCGCCGACGGTCGCGACGTACAATTCCTTCTTCCCCAAGGTGGCTCGCGACATCACCCAACAGGTGGGGAATATGGACAAGCTGCGGGACAAGTATCCCGAGTACCACATTCCCAACTTCAACGGAAAGACCCTGTTCAACGCCCTCAAGGCCTGGGCCGATGACAGCGGAGGCAAGACCTCGCTGAAAACCACCGGCGACGAGTCTCAGGACAAGACCCTGGTGCTCCAGGAGACCAAGTCCTTCTCGCAAGCCGTCAAGCAGGTGCGAGACATGTTTGGCTTCTGAGCCTGGTTGCTGTCTGAGGGGGCTGGCTGGCACTCTGTCAGCCAGCCCCCAAGATTTTGGGGTCCTCGCCAGCCGGCCTTAGCGCATCCTTCCTGAATCGCTATAACAGTCCTTCTCGCGTGTGGTGTGAACGGATGACAGCCCCCCCTTCCGAGTGCGATTTCCGGCGATGTTGACCGCCTTCTTCATGTTTTTGATGGTAGCCACCGGCTTGCTGCTGATCATGGTCGTGTTGATCCAGCGGGGCAAAGGTGGTGGTCTGGTTGGCGCCCTGGGCGGCATGGGCGGATCGAGCGCGCTGGGCACGAAGGCCAGCGATGCCTTGACCTGGGTGACCATGGTGGTGGCCTCGGTCTGGATTCTGTCCTGCATCGTGACCCTCAAGCTGGTTGCTCAGGATACTGGTCCCATTGGACCGATCCCGCGCGATGGCACGCTCTCCGTGCCCACGGAGCGCGAAGCCGGCGCCACCGGTGAAACCACCGAGCCGTGATGGCCCGCTCGGTTGCGTTGGCACGCCGTGGTGTCTCGTCAAACTCGATGGCCCTGTGAGCAGGCCCCTGCCGGCGACTCGCCGGGGCGGGTACGTGTTGATTGTTGTTGGCCCACTGGCAGGTCCAAGGAGACCCATCCGTGCTTCTGAGTATGACTGGCTACGGCCAGGCCCGCGGACACTCCGAGGGCTGCGAGATCCACGTCGAACTCCGCAGTGTCAACAATCGCTACCTCAAGCTGTCGACCCGCACGCCCGACGCCTACGGCCCCCTTGAACCTCGCATCGAACAAACGGTTCGCCGCTATGTGAACCGCGGCACCGTGCAAGCCAACATCCGTGTGGCCCGGCAACGGCGAGCCGACGAGTTTCGCCTGAACACCGTCGCCCTGGAAAGCTATCGGCAACAGCTTCTCGCCTGGCAACAGGACCAGGGCATCGCCGAGCCCATCCCCTTGCAAAGCCTGCTCGATCTGCCGGGCGTGGCCGAGACCGAGCGCGATAAGGCCACCGACCTCGAGACCGAATGGCCCATGGTCGAGGCCGTGCTGGTCGAGGCCCTGGAGCAACTTGTCGCGATGCGCCGTCACGAGGGCGAAGCCATGGCCACCGACCTGATCCAGCAACTCAACACCATGAGTGGCCAACTCGACGGCATCCGCCAGCGCGCCCCTGGCGTGACGGACGACTACCGCAATCGCCTGGCCGAGCGTGTGGGCCAGTGGCTGGCCCGGCACGACATCGCGCTGGAAGCCGCCGACCTGATCCGCGAGACCGCCCTGTTTGCCGATCGGGCCGACATCGCCGAAGAGGTCGTGCGGCTCAGCAGCCACATCGATCACATGCACAGCCTGATTGCCAACACCGAATCCAACGGCCGCAAGCTGGACTTCCTCACCCAGGAAATGTTCCGCGAGACCAACACGATTGGCTCGAAGTCCAACGACCTGGAGATCGCCCAGCGGGTGATGACCCTCAAAACGGCCATCGAGCGGATTCGCGAGATGGTGCAAAACGTCGAGTGAGCCGGCGGGTCAGTCCCGCAGCTTGCCGCCAATGGTGGCCAACCGCCGACCCAACGCCCGGCAGATGGTGGCCTCTTGCTCGTCGATGGCGCGATCGTTGCCCCCACCGGCCACATGCCCGGGACCATAAGGCGAACCGCCACCGGTCGTGGTGAACAGTTCCTGGGTGCTGTAGGGCACGCCGACCAGAATCATGCCCAAGTGCAACAGCGGGGCCATCAGCGTGAGGATCGTGGTCTCCTGTCCGCCGTGCAGGCTGCCGGTGGAGACAAACACGCCGGCCGGCTTGCCCTCAAGCTGGCCGTTGAGCCACAGGCTGGTGAGCTGATCGATCTGGTTCTTCAACTGGGCCGAGACATTGCCAAACCGCGTGGGTGTGCCAAAGGCCACGGCATCGGCCGACTGAAAATCCTCCTTGGTCACCAGCGGCACGTCCTTCTGCAAGTCGCGGCCGGCCCGCATATCCTCGCGACCCTCGATCACCGAGTCGGGAATCAACTCCGGCACGCGGCGGATCACGGCCTCGGCCCCGTCCACCTGCTCGACGCCCTCGGCAATCAAGCGGGCCATGTGGTACACGTTGCCGTAGGTGCTGTAGTAGACAATCAGGACCTTCATCAGATGATACCTTTCGGATAGAAAACTCCACGGGACGCGCCTCGCCACCACCGTTGGACGACCCAACCCTGACGAGTCTTTCTTGCAGCCGCATTGCACGTCGAACTGGAGTGCATCTTTGCGGGCTCGCGGACCGCGGCAATCCACTCGTTGGGTTGGCTTTCTGTCCCCGCATGGGACTGTGGAGATGCTGGCCCTACTGGTTGCTCGCAATGGTGCAAACCAAATTCGTGGCACTGGTGGCTTGTCCACCAGTGTGTGGCTAAGTCGGACAGTGGCGCCTAAGTGACTCCAGTTCGATGGGTTACGAGGACATGAGTCGAAGAATAGCAGACGTTTTCAAACACTGGTGGACAAGCCACCAGTGCCAC
>JBJHDE010000099.1:0-6251 GCA_050486385.1 Planctomycetales bacterium
ATCCAGCCGATTGGTGGGCTTGGGGGCCGGGCCTTCGACCTGCATCAGCTCGGCCATCGAGTTGGAGCAGTCGAGGATCAACACGACCGAGCCCTTCTTGGACGTGTGGCCGACAATATTGAACAGCGTCGGCTGACGCCCGGGGTTCACGATCCGACGTTCCACCCCCTGGGGCGTTTCCATGGGGAATGGATCGGTGGCCAGGTGCCCGCGAAACAGCGAGACGGCCTCCATCCGCGGACCGTAGCCGGTGAGTTGATCGACGTCGATTGTGTAATTCAGGCTCGTCGAGCCCGATTGGTCGGCCGACAAGGGCAGCGGCAGCCGCCGATGAAGCTGGCCATCGGTTCCGGTCAGCGGCAAGGTCGGGCCATCGACCGTGCGAATCCAAACGGCGGCCTGGCCGTCTGGCAAGCCCGAGGGCAAATCAAAGCGGAAGCGACGTTCGAGTCGGGTGTCCAGTCCACTGGCCGTCAGCGGCGGCGTCGAGGGGGTCAGCCCCTTGGACGATGCGGCCACCAGGGCCGCGCGGCGATCGCGGATGGGTTGATCTTGGGCCGGTTCGATGCGACCGCCCACCGTGGTGACCTGCTGCCCGGCGGCCAGGAAGTTGCCACTGGCCACGGCAAAGAAGTCGTCGGCCGCGGTCTCCGAGGGTCCGTAGAAATCGCCCAACGCCCGCATCGCCCGGCGGACGAACAATTCGTGCAGGTCGCTGCGAATCACGCGGTCGCCGGCGTCGCGCCAATCGAGATAGGGCGAGATCATGACCGCCGAGCGGGTGCGGATGTCGGCCAGGCCTCGGCCTTCGCGGATTTTTCTCCGCTCGACACCGCGGGCCATCAGCAGATCCTGGGCGGCCTGCATCTCGTCAAGAGCGGCCTCGGGCAGGGCGGCCAGCTTGCTGCGCAATTCCTGGCCCAGGCCGGCGATCTCGGTGAGCATGGCGATGTGATCGTCGGTCCGCCAGGTGGCATCGTCCGCCACATTCGGGTCGCGCTCCGGGCCTTCGACCAGCAACTCGGCCGGATGGTGGCCCCAGGTGGCGATGCGGGTCAGGTTGTTGACCCGGGGCCGAGGTGGCCGCTGGGCCGTTTCAGCTTGAGTCAACGGAATCGGCTCGTGGCCGCGGACCAGCTCTTCGCCAATCAGGTGCCGTCGCCACCGCAGCCGCCGTCGCAGATCGGCCGGGATGAGCGGCACCTCCAAGACGACATTGATTGAGTTGAACGTGGCCGCGTCGGCGGGGTTGCCCTCCAGGCTCAGGCATTCGGCCAGGAATTGCTCGCGGAGGTCACGAAGGCCCTGATCGACCCGTGCGGCATCCCGCATAAACGAGTCGGTCTCGGCCGCCCCCTGGGCCAGCGATTCTTCCAGGTTGTTGGCAAGCTGCTCGGTGGCCTCAATCAGCGGAATCACCCGACCCGAGATCTGCACGTCCAGGGCCCCACCCCGGCTGATCAACTCGGCGGGCGTCAGCCGTCGGGTCAGCCAGGCGGCCAGGTGCGGCAATTCCCAGTAGGCCCGATCACGCACCGCCAAGGCATAAGCCGCGTCGCTGGCCCGCTTGGCCGCATCGCGATAGCTTTGGCCCGCTTGACTGAGGTCATTCGCAATCGCGTTGGCCTGGCCTACGGGATCGAGCATCAGGGCGTCTTCGGCCTGCCGACGTGTCGTATCGCCGGCATCGACCAGGGACCACACCCAATGATTGGCCCGCACATCGGCCGGCGTGCTGGCCTGTTCGCCAAGCGTGCGGGTCAGAATCGCCCGGGCCAGCAGGTCCTCCGACACCGGCTGGGAGGTGGCCCGATCCAGATAGGCATCCAGCATGATCAGCCATTGGCCTTCGACCAGGCCCGGCTGAAAACCAGGCTCGGGCGAGCCGATGTAGGTGACCAACTCGCTCAGGGTGGGACCCGCCGTACGGCCGGGAATCTGGGCCACCATCCACGCGCCCATGGTGCGGGTCGCGTAATCGCGGCGCGGCGGGTTCTTGGGATCGTCGCCTTGGGCGAAGGTCTTCCAGGCCGCGGCAACCCGGTCGACAGCCGTCACCGGCTTGGCCGCTTTGTCTTTGTCGTTGCCGGCTTTGTCGTTGCCGGCGCTGTTGCCCGAACCACCGCCGGAATTACCCGCCTGGTTGCCCCCACCGCCGGCCGAGTCGCTGCCCTGGCCCCTGCCGCCGGGCGCCGTAATCTGAACCCGCTGCGCCAGGGCCTTCGACAGGGTCTGGAGGGCCTCGCGATCGCCTGGGGTGAGTCGCCCAAACAAATCGGCCATGGGTCCACTGTCCACTGGCCATGCGGTCGCCGGGGCGCTGGCCAAACGGTTGACCCGGGCGAACAGGCTGCTGGCCAGCGTTTGCCCGGCATTGCGATAGTAGCTGCCCGAGCGGCTGAGCGTTTCAAGCCGAAGAACATCCTGCCGGAAACGCTCCATGGCCACGGGATCGCGGGAGTACACGCCACGTTCGGCGAGGATATCCAGCGTGGCCCACAATTTGTCGAGCGTCGCCTCGCGGATGGTGTGACGCGGGAACCGCCCGTTGTCCAGGCTGTCTGTAGGATCGCCGGGGACACTGGCCAGCGAGGCGTTGAGTTGATCCATCCGCTCATCGACCAGGCGATCGATTGGAATCGTGCCCGCCGAGGCCTGCGGACCGGACACCAACGCCGGAATTGAGTCGCCGTCGGGTTGGTCGAGGAATCGATCGACCAGGGGTCCGTCGCTTGGTGGCGGCGGAGCCGGCGGAGCGGTCCCGGCTCGTGGACGGACCGCCGGTCGCGGTTCCAAGTTCACCGGTCGCGGACGCCCGCTGTAAGTCCAGGCCAGGGTGAAGTCCCGGTCGCCGTAGAGTTGGGGAGTCTGCTCGTCGTAGCGATGTCGGCGGACCCAGTCCTGGGTGAAGTGCCCGACAAAGCGGGCCAGTTCGTGCAACTGGACATGACCATCGCCGTCGCCGCCCTGCTCCACCTGGTCAGCCACGCCTTGCAGGCCGAGTCGCATAAAGTAGCCAAACACCGTGCCGCCTAACTCTGGGGCGGCGTGGCTGACCTGGCCTTCATCCACCGAACACAGCACGGCGAGGTTCGGTAGCTTGGCGGCGTCCACCACACGTTGCAGCCCATCACCAAAGCCCGCGTAGTATTGCCCCGAGGGCCAGTGGACGCCAAGCTGACCGGCATCCAACACCAACAGAATGTTCACATCAGGCGAGAGCCGCGCCGCACGCACGCTGGCCAGCACGTCATCAATCGTCAGCCAGGTGCCGGCGTCCAGGGCGTTGCTGCTGGGCAAAATCAGGCAGGGCCGGCCCTCGCTGTCGACTGCACCGTGGGCGCTGATGTACACAATCACGCACTTTTGCCGTGGCCGACGGATGCTGGCATCCAGAGCGGTGCGGATATTGCGCAACAGGGCCGCCCGGGAGTTGGAAAAGGCCGACAGATCGACAACGTCCAGCGTTTGCCGGCTGAGGGGCTCGAAGCTGGCGGCGTCTTCGCGAGCCCAACGATTCGGCGGCAAGGGGGCCGAATAATCGGTGAGCGTGACAATCAGCATCGGCGTGCGTTCGGCGGGAAACAGCAGCACCGCCAGAAAGCCGGCCACCAGCGCCAGGGTGACGCCGGTAAACGCCAGCACCCACAGCCGATGCACAAACTGCCGCCGCTCGGCCAGCCGTCGCTGCCGCTCGCTCCAATCGGTCTGCTGCCAGCGATGGCGGGGGGTGGTCTTCTGCCGCTTTTGGCCTCGCCAGTCGCGCCGGGTGGGTACTGGTGGCGGGGTCGCTGCGGGAGGTGCGGTCGTCATGGAGCAAAGCCAATCAGCGGTTGAGGAGCGGTCAAATCCGTTTGGCACCACAGATGCAGAATAACCTCGGCCACCCGGGCAGCGAAAGCCCGCATGCGGCCCGTTTGGCGTGCAATCGCCCCAGCGGCGTGCAAAAAACGGGATCCCTGGAGCAAACCGCAGCACCCCACCAGATGGGCCAACCAGCCAGCGATCTCCCCACCCCAACCGACTTGGGGCCCCGTCCCCAGACGAATCGCACGCGCTCGCCTAATGCGTGCAATCGGACCCAGCGACCAAGAATCCCAGGTTCTTGCTGGGCAGGCCCCTCTTACCAGCAAGCCCGCCAATCAGTTTACTAGAACCGTTGACGAGAACCGTCCGGTCCCGGCGAAAGCCCGGGAATCCTGGCGAAGTCGGCCCGACTGGCTGGCATTGGCATCCGCGGTTGGACAAGCCAGCCGTGCCGCCCTAGCCGCTTCAAAACTCTTGCACGGATCACTAGGATCGACTCGCGGTTCATGCCCGGCTCGGGGTACCTGCACCTTACGGAGTCGGCCCGGGCCGCGTTATGCTACCCGAATCGGCCCCGGCGACTGGTTCACCCCACTGGCCCGGATAGGCCGTGTGGGTCGCCATCGAAGGTTGCCCGACCAATGCGGAGGGCCGCAAGCGGCTGTCCACCGGACGTCCTCGCCCACACACGGATTGACCCACACAGTTGGATCCACAAAGTACGGACTGACCCACACACTCTCGGGGCCAGGCGTGGCACACGACCGCCCGATCAACGCCAAAGCGATTGATCTCCAGGCCCCAGCACCGCCGCATCCAGGCCGCGGCGAAACTCAATTCCTCGTCAGGCATTCGCAAGGCAAAGCTGGCTCGTGAAAGACGAACAACTCGCCAAACTCCAGGCTCGGCTCGCCACGCAGTGGCCCGTGATCGGCGGGTTTCTGCGGTCCCTGGCGTTACGCTCCCTGGCCCGCGAGGGTTCGCCGTCGGCGATTGCCCTGCTGACCGAAACCGCCCTGGACCACCCGCTGCCCAGCACGCAACGTTCGGCCTTTCTGCAACTGGCCAATCTGGCCACCGGCGGCAACGAGGCCGCTCAGCAAGCCCTGTGCGATTTGGTCATCGAATACGATCACCCCGAAGCCACCGATGTGGCCCTCAGTGCCGGGTACACGCCCAAGCTGCTGGACCGCCGGGCGTTGTTCTACTTTCTCACCGAACAATGGGAGCAGTACGAAAACCTGGACTTCGACCAAACCCTGTTGCAAAAGGCCTACAAAGACGGCTCGGCGGCCCTCAAGCTGCGGCTCAGCGATAAGGCCAAGATGGCCGGGCGCGACGATTGGGTCCGCGTGGCCACCGGCGGCCGGCAGCTCAAGAACCTGGCCCTGCTAACCGAGGCCGAGTGGGAAACCGTGCTCGATGTGCTGGCCCGCAAGGCCGCCTGGTCGGAACTCTGGACGCTGGCCCAGAACGCTCCGGTGGCCTGGGGGGCCCGGGTGTTGCGGCGGATTGCCGAAAGCGGCTGGCAGCCGCCGGACCCCGAGCAACGCGACCAGTTTGTCAAGCTGGTCCAGCTCGCCGAGGCCTGCCGGGGCCCCGCGCCCGAGGCCCTCAGCGCCAAGGCCGACGAGTTTGACCTGAATTGCAGTTGCCTGGCGATCACGCCCACCGGGCTGATTGCCACCGGCACCGGCTCGACCGGCTCGACCGAGCACGTGGTCGGCCTGTGGGATTTGCGAAAGGGCGAGCAGCTTCCGCCGTTGGTCGGCCACGAGAACCGGGTGAGCTGCCTGGCCGTCGCCCAAAAGGGACGCCTGCTGGCCAGCGGCGGTTGGGACCGCAGCGTGCGATTGTGGAGCCTGCCCGACGGCAAACCCCTGGCCACTTTGACGGGCCATAGCGATTGGGTCACCTGCCTGAGTGTCAGCCCCGGCGGCAAACTGCTGGCCAGCGGCAGTTGGGATCAGAGCGTCCGCCTGTGGAGCCTGCCCAGCGGCGACGAACTCCGCAGCCTCGATGGCCACGGTCGCTGGATCAATTGCCTGGCCATCAGCCCCAGCGGTCTGTTGGCCAGCGCCGGCGAAGAACCCCAAATCCACCTGTGGGACCTCCGCAACCTGAGTCTCGTCGGACTGCTCGACGGACACCAAGGCCCCGTGCGGGCGATGGCCATGAGTCCCGACGGCAAGACGCTGCTCAGCGCCGGCGATGACGGCGTTGTCCGCATGTGGAACCTCAAGACGACCAGCCTCATCGGCACCATCGCCGCCCACGAGAAGCCCATCCGGACGATGGCCCTCAGCCCCGTTGGCAAGTTGCTGGCCACCGGTGGCGACGCGCGTGCCTACCTGGCCGGTGCCGGGGTGATGGCGCGGCTCGGCGTGCTGCTCGGATGGCCGCATTACTCGGCCGGATGGCACGCGACCTGCACTGCTGGGGCT
>JBJHDE010000099.1:6261-12096 GCA_050486385.1 Planctomycetales bacterium
ACTCTGGTCGATGCCCGTTGGGCAACCGCTGCAAGAACTCGCCGGCCATCAAAAAGCCATCAACGCTATGGCCATCAGCCCCCAAGGCCGCTTACTGGCCAGTGCGGGCGAGGATCAAAAGGTCAAGCTGTGGCCCTCGCCGGTGGCGCACTTGACGCACCTGCCCATCCAAGAGACCTCGTTGCAGGATCAGACCTGGGCCCGGCAGACGCTGGATATGCCCGACTTGGACCGGGCCGAGCGGCCCTGGATGGCCCTGACTCTGGAACTGATGAACTGGCGGCGTCGCTTCGAGATCGAGATCGAAGACCCCATCCAGAACGTCCACGTCGGCGAGTTCGACATCGAAATCGAACCGGCCTGAGTTCACCCGACCGAGTGCCACAACCGCTCGAGCACGGCCTGGCTATCGGGTCCGCCCGCTTGCAAGTGAATCAAGCGGCTGGTGAGACCGGTGGCGAGAAATTCGAGCCGTAGATGATCGGCCGGCAGGGTCTCGGCCACGCGATCAGCCCACTCGATGAGAAACCAGCCCTCGGCCGCGAAGTACTCCTCGGCCCCCAGATCCAGAAACTCGTCCACCGAATTCAACCGGTAGGCGTCGCAATGCACAATCGCCGTCACCACGCCCGAAGCGTCGGGCGTGTATTCCTGAATCAGCACGAAGGTGGGACTGGTGATCTCGGCGGGATCAACTCCGGCGGCCTGGGCCAGGGCCCGCACGAAATGCGTCTTGCCCGCTCCCAGCTCACCGACCAGCGCCAAGACCATCCTGGTCGGCAGGCACCGGACCAGATGCTCGGCCAAGGTGTGCGTTGCGGCCGGATCACCCGCATGCCATTGCAGCGAGCCATCATCAGCCCTCACCAGCGGCC
This sequence comes from Planctomycetales bacterium, assembly GCA_050486385.1. Taxonomy (GTDB): domain Bacteria; phylum Planctomycetota; class Planctomycetia; order Pirellulales; family Pb10988; genus JBJHDE01. The sequence continues at coordinate 7,137 of JBJHDE010000099.1, forward strand.
GTTCAACGGAACTCACTGGGCGGGCCTCCTCGGATACACGAGCCACGCGCGGGGGTGCAGGAGGTGTGCTTGGAAAAATCCGAAACAGACTCTTGCAATCCGACCCGGGATCGGAAAGATTAGCACCGTTGGACGGACCCCATGGGACGGGATCCTCCCCAGGGGGGCGCTCAATCCTGAGCGTTGTCGTGCTCCACAGGGGCCCCCTGAGGATCATTGTAGCGACGAATCGCTTCCCAGACTTCGCGGCGATGCACCGGGACTTCCTTGGGGGCTTCGACACCCAGCCGAACCTTATCCCCGCGGATTTCAACGACGACGATGGTAATCTCGTCGTTGATCACGATGCTTTCGTTCTTCTTCCTAGACAGGACAAGCATTGCCGTACCCTCGACTTCCTCTTTATGGGACGGTAGCAAGACACTTCAGGTCGACAGGTACACCTTGTCTACTGCGCCCCACCATGTGGGGCGTTAAGCGACAATGAGTGACCTTCAACCGGTCGGGTTGATCGCTGGTTGGGGGGTTCGGGATGAAACATCCGTGTGAATCCCTCTTTGTACTCTAGCCGCCAACAGGGCGCAGTCAAGCAAACCACGGGCCAGAGGGTCGATTCTCCGGGACGGGGGACTGAGTAATCGCACCCCCATCCTTCGTGCCAGGCGGCCACCACTCGGCTTGCCGCACCCGACGGCCTACAATACGTTCAGAAGGGGTTGGCGGATCATCCAAAAGTTGCCAGTTTTTCCCCATCGCCCTGCCCTGCTCTCGTTTTCGCTCGCGATGTGCTCATGATTGGCTGGTTTCGCAACCTGATTCGTGCCGTTCTGACCGTCGTTGCGGCGCTGCGGGTCACCTGGGGCCGCTGGTTTGAAACCTACCACCCCGATCGGGGCACTTTTGCCGAGCAACGCCTCTACCCCGAGCAGCCCGCTCCGGTGGCCACGCGGTATCGGGGCTTTCATCGCTTCGACCTGACGACCTGCATCGCTTGCGATCAGTGCGCCAAGGCCTGCCCGGTCGACTGCATCTACATCGGCAAGCAAAAGGTGCCCGGCGGCAAAGGCTTCCAGGTCACCAACTTTACCGTCGACTACACCAAATGCATGTTCTGCGCCCTGTGCATCGAGGTCTGCCCGGTCGATTGCATCTTCATGGGCTCGACGCTCGACCTCAGCGGTTATGACCGCGAGACCTGCCAGGTGGATTTCGCACGGCTGCCGCTGGACATCGCCTGGGGCCGCGCGACCTTGAACCCCACCGCCGTGGTGCTGAGCCAACGCATTGCCGACCCGGTCCATCCCGGCCCCTTCGCTCCCACCCCCGAGGACGAAGCCCCCGCCCCCGCCAAATCCGACGACTGAGCCGAGTCTCGGTTCCCAGGACCATCGGCTTCTGCCCGGGTCGCCAGTTGGTCGGCAGGACGCCAACCGCGCCCCCCTTCCCCTGAACGATGGATCGCACCACCCGCCCGAAATTCACGCCGGCCCACCGATCGGCCGAATAAATGTCTGGACAATTGTTGTTGGAACGAGTAACATCCAGAGGTCTCAAAAGCCCTCGGCTCGCCCGTCCCCCCGAACCACGGAATCTTCAGCCATGGTGGACACAATTCGCGATGAGGTCGACTGCATCGTCGTCGGTGGTGGCCCCTCGGGCACAACCGTCGCCACCCTGTTGGCTCAGCAGGGGCATCGGGTCGAGCTGTTCGAACGCTCGCACTTTCCCCGATTCCACATCGGCGAATCGTTGATTCCCCACACCTATAGGGTGCTCGAACGCCTGAACATGCTGCCCAAGCTCCGCGGCAGCCACTTCGTCAAGAAGTACAGCGTGCAGTTCGTCAACCAACGCGGCAAGCTGTCCGAGCCGTTCTACTTTGTGGATCATCGCCCCCACGAATCCAGCCAAACCTGGCAGGTCCGCCGCAGCGAGTTCGATCACCTGATGCTCGACAACGCCCGCGATCACGGCGTGCGGGTCCACGAGGGCGTGCGGGTGTTGGAGGTACTGTTTGAAGGCCAGCGGGCCGTGGGGGTGCGGATCAAGCCCGAGACCGGTCCCGAGCGGGAAGTGCGGGCCAAGGTGGTGGTGGATGCCAGCGGGCAAAGTTCGCTCCTGATCGATCGCCTGGGCCTCCGCGAGTGGGACCCCGTGCTCAAGAAGGCGGCCATCTGGACCTATTGGAAAGGCGCCTATCGCGACACCGGCCGCGACGAAGGCGCCACCGTGGTCATCCAGACCGAAGGCAAGCAGGGCTGGTTTTGGTACATCCCGCTGCACGACGACGTGCTGAGTGTGGGCGTGGTGGCCGGCTTCGACTATCTGTTCCAGAACCGCGAGACCAAGGACCTGGAGACCATCTACTTCCAGGAAGTCGACAAGTGTCCGGGCGTGAAGCCGCGGCTGGAAGGCGCCACCCGCTGCGACGAGTTCCGTGCCCAGAAAGAGTACTCTTACCGGGCCACGCAAGCTGCCGGCGACGGCTGGGTGCTGGTGGGCGATGCCTTCGGCTTTCTCGATCCGTTGTACTCTTCGGGCGTGTTGCTGGCCCTGCACTCGGGCATGATGGCGGCCGATGCCATCTCCGAGGGGCTGACTAAGAACGATACCTCCCAGGCCCAGCTTCGGAGTTGGGAACCCGCCTACGTGCAGGGCATGGAGCGGATGCGGCGGTTGGTGTGCGAATTCTACGAGGGCTTCAGCTTCGGGCGTTTCATCCGCAAGCACCCCCACCTCAAGGGGCATGTGACCGACGTGCTGATCGGCGACGTCTTCAAAGACGATGTCGACGTGCTGTGGCCGCTGATGGACGAAATGCGGGCCGAGACGGCCTCGGCGACCGTCGACTGAGCCACCGCGAAGTTCGCCCCCTTGGTGCGAACCCGACGGCCGGGCACAATCCTCCACTCTGGAACGGGCCAGACCACCGTGTGTGGTCGGCCCGTCCGCCTGGCGACGCCGCGCGGGCTTCGGTCAATCGGGGCCTGACGAGGGGCTGTTGCGAGGCCGTGTCTTGGAGCCATTGCCTATTCGCCCCGTCGTCGCCATGCCGTCGCGCAACTTTGCCGTGAATGTGGTCCGCAAGCTGCGGGATGCTGGTTTCCAGGCCTACTGGGCCGGGGGATGTGTCCGCGATCTGCTGCTGAACAACAGCCCCAAAGATTACGACGTGGCCACCAATGCCCTGCCCGAGCAAGTGCGGCAGGTGTTTGGCTACCGCCGCACCCGCGGCGTGGGCGCTGCCTTCGGTGTGATTCTGGTTCACGGCTCTCAAGACGCTGGCGATGTCGAGGTGGCCACCTTCCGCCAGGATGTCGACTACACCGACGGTCGCCGTCCCGATCGCGTGGTCTACAGCACCGCCGAACAGGACGCCCTCCGTCGCGACTTCACCATCAACGGCATGTTCTTCGATCCGCTGGAGGATCGCGTCATCGACTACGTCGGCGGCCAACAGGACCTGCATCGCCGCCTGGTCAAGGCGATTGGCTCGCCCCGCGAGCGGTTTGAAGAAGACAAGCTGCGTTTGCTGCGAGCCGTGCGCTTTGCCTCGACCCTGGGCTTTACCCTCGACGCCGAGACCCGTGCGGCCGTCGAGGCGATGAGCGACCAGATTCTAGTCGTCAGCGGCGAACGCATCCGCGAGGAACTGCGGCGGATGCTGTTGCCACCCGCCCGGCGATTGGCGGCCCGCATGCTGTTTGAGACCGGCCTGTTGAGTCCGATTCTGCCCGAGCTGGTGCCGCTGGTCGACGAACTGCACCCCAGTGTGCCGTTGACCGAGTGGCAGATTGTGCTGGACGTGTCGGAACGGCTCGATCATCCAGACTGGCCGCTGCCGCTGGCCGTGCTGCTGATGCCAATTGCCGACCAGGCCGCCCGCACCGGGCGAAGCCCCGCGGAGGTCCACGCCCGGATTGTCGGCATCACCGATCGGCTTCGTTGTTCTGTCCGCGAGCAGAAGACGGTCGCCTGGCTGATCGAACATCGCGACCACCTGCTGGGCGCTCAGCGTCGCCGATGGTCCGAGGTGCAGCCCCTGCTGGCCCACCCCGACGCCGCGGCCCTGGTCGAGTTGCACATCGCGCGCCGCACGGCCATCGCGGCGCTGTCCGGGCGCGTTCCCGATCGCGACGAGTTCGCATACTGTCGAGAAAGGCTCCACGTACCCCGCGAGCAACTCGACCCCGCCCCGCTGGTCAGCGGCCACGACCTGATTGCCCTGGGACTGCCCAAGGGTCCGCGATTCGCTCACCTGTTGCGCGAAGTCCGCCGCGCCCAGCTCGACGGCCAGATCCACAACCACGCCCAGGCCCTCGACCTGGTCCAGCGGTTAGCCGATCAAACCGAGTTACCGGATACCGATGAGTAGTGGTACGGTATTCTGGGACGTGATGTGGGTCGGGTTGGCGATAGCTCACGCGGAGACGCGGAGCCGCGGAGGGAGAGGGGGAGTAATCTGTTGACCAACCCGTATTGAGATTTTTTGAGTGTCGCGCTCCTCAAGCTTCGATCAGACGACCCACTCCCTCCTCCTCTGCCTCTTGCTCCCCTTCTGCCTCTCTCCGCGTCTCCGCGTCTCCGCGTGACCCAAAAAAGAATACATGCCCAACGCCTTGCCGACAACTCACACCGGAACCATGTCGCCCCACTACACTCCGATGGGGCCGGCCACAATGGTCTGGTCTTCGGGGCTGGCGACGTTGACGGCGGATTCGCTGCTATCACTCGCGCAGTGGCGTTCCCACCACTGACGGGCCTCGGCCACGCCCCAGCTTTCGCGGTCTTCACAACGATCGAGCGCGGTGATCAGGGCCTCAGCATCCTGAAAGCGGTCGTCGGGCTGCTTGGCCAGCAAGGTCAACACAATCTGCTCCAGGTCGGCCGGCACACCTTCAATCCGCCGCGATGGCGGAATCGGCGGCTCTTTGCGGTGGGCGGCCAGGAGCCGCATCAC